>CAYHEI010000090.1:4069-9130 GCA_964355385.1 uncultured bacterium
CGCCCGAGGACCCGCCGGGCACCCGGGTCCGGTCCCAGGGATTGCGCGTGGGACCGAACGCCGAGTTCTCCGTCGAGGAGCCCATCGCGAACTCGTCGAGGTTGGTCTTGCCCAGGAAGACGGCGCCGGCCCGCCGGAGGCGCCCCACGACGGTCGCGTCGTAGGGGGGGACGAAGCCCGAGAGGATCTTGGAGGCGCAGGTGGTCTCGACGCCCTTCACGCAGAGGTTGTCCTTGAGCGCCAGGGGGATGCCGTCGAGCGGGCCCAAGCGGCGGCCGCCGGCGCGCCGGGCGTCGGCCGCGCGCGCCTGCGCCAGGGCGTCCTCGCCGGTCACCTTGAGGAAGGCGTGCAGGCCGGGGTCGAGGCGCGCGATCCGGTCGAGCAGCGCCGCGGTCAGGCTCTCCGCCGTCAGCTCGCCGTTGTCGAGCATGCGCCCGACCTTGCGGATGGTCAGGCCCTCGGTCGCGACCATCATTCCTCCATGATGCGTGGCACGCGCACCGCGCCCGCCTTGAATTCGGGCGCGTTGGCCTCCACGTCCGCGGGCGTCAGGCCGGGCGTCACGCGGTCCTCGCGGAAGCGGTTCGCGAGGTTCTGCGCGTGCGTCGTGGGCTCCACGCCCTTGAGGTCGAGGCCGTCGAGCGCCGCCACATGTTCCAGAATCGCCTCGAGCTGGCCGCCGAACCGCTTCGCCTCCTCGGGCGTCAGCGTCAGGCGGGCCAGATGGGCGATGCGGGCGACGTCGTCTTGCGAGAGCGCCATGAAACCTGCTCATTGTAGCAACTGGAAACCGGCCTTATTGCGCCCCCCGGCTGAATCTGCTAATCTTCATCAGCTTTCTCAGGGGGCGGGAGAGCCGTCGCGCGGGTTCCGGATCACACGATCTTGGTGCGCGGCGTCACAGTGCGGGCCGTCCGGCCCGCGCTAATGTCAAGAAAGAGAGGGAGATGCCGCTGCAGACGATCCGGTACGGCCAAGGGCGAAGTGCAGTCTGGGGGGCGCTGACGGCGGCCCTTTGGCTGGCGTTGGCGCCCGCGCCCGCCCGGTCCAACGTGTCCGCGGGGGCCACGACCAACGTGGTTCCGACCGGCTCCGCCGCCTCCCTCACCATCGCGGGCGTCGCGGCCGCGGCGGACAACCTCCTGGTCGCGCAGATCGTGAAGATGAACGGCACGGCCGCGCCCGCCGGCCCCGCCGGCTGGACCCGGCAGGCGTTCGCCTCGGATGCCACGGGGAACTTCTCCCTGACGACGTGGACGTTCACGGTGACCACGAGCGGGACGTACTCGTTCACCTGGACCAAGGCCGCCGCGGACCCCGGCGGGAACTGGGGCGGGGGACTCACGCAATACAGCGGCGTGGACCTGTCGTGCCCCGTGGGCGCGTCCAACGTCGGGAACGGCGTGACGGTGGGCGGCACGGGGAACAAGTCCACCTTCGTCCTGCCCGCGGTGACGACCGGGACGGCGACCGCGATGCTGGTCGCCGGGTACGCCATCGATACCAAGAACAAGCAGTTCGCCGCAGCGGGCGGCTGGCTCACCCGGATCGCGTCCCGGAACAACACCAACGGCACGCCGAGCTCCGGCAGCTCCGACCGGACCCAGGCTGTCGCGGGGGGGTCGGGCACCAACACCGTGACCGCGCGGACCTCCTCGGCGAACTACGCCGCCAGCGTGATCGAGCTGCATCCGTCCATCACGAACGGGGTGGTGCTGGTTCCGGCCACGATGGCCTTCGCCACCAATCAGGGCACGAGCCCCGGCGGCCAGACGTTCACCGTCGGGAACAACCACGCCACGCCGGGGTGTCCCAACGTGACGTACGCGTCCTCCGTGGGGAGCTTCAGCGCGGGGTGGAGCGCCGCCAACCTGCCCGCGCCCGACGTGAGCGCCGTGAGCCTGGCGATGGGCGCCACCTCGGCGCCGATCGCGGCGGCAGTCTCCTCGACCGGGCTGGTCTCGGGAACCTACACCGCCGCGATCACGATCACGGACTCGGCCAGGAACTCGCTCTCCATTCCCGTGACGCTGGTGATCAGCTGCGGGGCCATCGGCCGGCGGGGCTTCACCGCCACCGCGACCGGCGTGGCCGCGACCTCGCTCACGCTGACGGACCCGGGCGGCTGGAGCGACGGCGACGAGCTGATCGCCGTGCTGGCCGCGAACACGACCACGCCCCCGGCGACGCCGGCCGGGTGGAACCTCATCGGCTCCAACAGCACGGGCGGCGATCTCGGCCAGTGGGTCTTTCAGTCCTTCCGGAGCGGCTCCGCCACCACCACGTGGAACGGGTTCGCCGCGGGCAAGCTGGCCGGCGCCATGGCGGCCTATTCCGGGGGCAATACCGCGAGCCCGATCGGCGCGCCGCTCGTCCCGTTCGTCCCGGCCGTCACCGGCAGCGGCTCCGGGAACGTGGACGTCAACGCCTGCACCACGGCGGCGGACCGCGAGGAAATCGTCGCGGCGTACGCGGTGACCGCGGCCGGCGCGGGCACGGGTCTGAGCGTGGGGCCGGGCCTCACCTCCATCAGCGGCGACGTGAGCACGGGCGGCGCCGTGGGGGACGTGGTGCTCAACGTCGGGTCGGATCTGCTCGTGCCGGCGGCGGGTACGGGGCTGGCCGAAACCGGAACGGTCGCTCCCGCGCAGACCGCGAGCAAGCTGGGCGGGCTGTTCGCCTTGAATCCCGCGGTGGCACCTCCCGCCATCGCGGTGACGCGCAACCCGGCGGGGCCGTCGCAGGGAGACCTCGTGACATATTCGATGCTCGTGACGAACCCCGCCGGGAACGCGGCGCTCAGCGGGCTCACCATGAGCGATACCCTGTCGACCGGTATCACGTTCGTGTCGCTCACGGCGGACACGGCCGGGGCGGGCCTGACGCTCGCGAACGCGGGCCAGGTTGCCGGGGCGTCCGGGACCCTGGCCACCCCGCTGGCGGCCGGCGGGAGCATCGTCTTCTCCCTGGTGGGCTCCCTCGGCTGCGCCGTCACCGCGGAGCAGAGCAGCACCGTGTTCGCGTGGACCGCCGGGATGTGCGGATCACCGGTGAAGATCGTGGACGCCTTCCGGCCGGGACTGGTGCTGGCGCCGGCCGTGAGCGTGACGCGGGATCCCGCGGTGCCGACGCCGGGGGACATGGTGACCTACGTGGTGACCGTGACGAACAACAACACCGGCTCGCCGCTGAACGCCATCACGATGAGCGACACGCTCCCGGCGGGGGTCGCGTTCGTGTCCCTGGAGGTCGATGGCGCGGGCGCCGGGCTCACCCTCGCGAACGCGGGCCAGGTCGCGGGGGCGTCCGGCAGCCTGGCCAGCCCGCTCGCGCCCGGGAACAGCATCACCTTCACGCTGGTGGGGACGGTGGGGTGCGCGGCGTCCGGCGCCCAGCTCGATGCGGCGTTCGCGCAGACGGCGGGGGTCTGCCAGCAGGCGTCCGTCGCGACCGACACGTTCACTCCCGCCGCGGTGAACACGCCCACGGTGACGGTCACCCATACCCCCGCCGCCCCGGCGTGGGGGGACACGGTCACCTATCAGGTCGTCGTGACGAACCCCGCGGGTGGAGCGGACCTCAACGGCCTCGTGTTCAGCGACACGCTGCCCGCCGGAGTGGACTTCGTCTCGATCGCCGGGGGATCGGACGGGACCGGCGACGGGCTCACGCTGTCGTCGAACGCGGGCGCGGGCGCGGTCGAAGGGGCGTCCGGGACGTTCGCGATCCCCCTGGCGGCCGGCACCAGCTTCACCTTCACCGTGACGGGTGTCGTGACGTGCGCGGCGGCGGGCTCCCAGTCCCACAACGCCTACGCCGCGACGCCGGGCGGCTGCCTGCCGGAACTGTCGGCCGCGGACGCCTTTTCCCTGCCCGCACTGGGCCTTTCGATCGTGAAGACGCAGGTGACGCCGTCCGCGGGGGCGACGGTCTCGGCGGGCGCGGCGGTGCAGTACCGGATCGTGGTGACGAACACCGGCGCGATGACGCTGACCAGCCTCACGCTGGTGGACACCGTGGCGCCGCAGGTGGTGGGGATCACCACCTCGGCCACGGGGTTCGCCCTGCCCGCCGTCGCGGACTCCGCGTCGGGCTCGGTCTACACGTGGAGCGGGAGCGGGCTGACGATGGGGCCGAGCACGAGTTACACCTTCACCATCAGCGGGCAGGCGGGGACGACCTGCGCGGCCGTGAGCGTGGGCAACACGGCCTACGTCACCGCGGGGTTCGCGTGCGGAACCGGCCTGCTCCCCTCGAGCGCGGCCTCCGGCCGATTCACGCTGTCCCCCCCGGCGCTGGCGTTCACGGTGAGCAAGACGCAGGTGCCGTCGAATCCCGGGGTGGGCCAGGGGATCACGTACCGGATCGTGGTGACGAACACGGGGGGCGCGACGATCACGACGGTGACGGTGACGGACACGGTGGCGGGGACGGTGATCGGGAACCTGGCGAACGACCAGCCGGGCGGGTTCGGGGCACCGGCGATCACGACCAGCGCGGGGCCGCCCTCGGGGACGCGGTACGTGTGGACGAACGCGGCCCTCAATTTCTCTCCGAATACGTCGATGACGTTCACGGTGACGGGGCAGGTGGGGCTGGTGTGCGGGCCGACGCCGCTGTCGAACACGGCATACATCGAGGTGGCGACAGCGTGCTCGGGGGGGAACGGGCTGACGCCAGGGGCGACGGGGACGGTCGTGGCGCCGGGGCCGACGGCGATCTCGGGTGCCGCCACGCTCGCGCCTTCGGCCCCGGTGACCGGCGACGCGGCGACGTACCGCGTCGTGGTCACCAACACGGGATCGGCGACGCTGACGAGCCTGACGGTGGTGGAGACCGTGCCCGCGGCGCTGGGCGGGGCGATGGCCTTCGAGCCGGCGGGGTTCTCCGCCCCGGCGGTTTCGGGTGCCGGCGCGAGCGGCACGCGGTACTACACGCCGATATACAGCAGCTACCTTGATCTGGACTTCCCGCTGCTGCGGGCTGACGCTATTCAGACGAGCAGCAATGGCGGCTCGACCTACGGTTCGACCGTCGCCTCGGACGCGTACTACCTAGGGC
>CAYHEI010000091.1:0-9099 GCA_964355385.1 uncultured bacterium
CGACTTCCCCGCCCCGCCCGACCCCACAATCACGACCCGCTTAACGAGATGCGACAGGCAGCCGCCATCCGGTGTGATTCGTCAGCGGCTTACTGCTGGGGGGCTGGAAGAAGCCAACCACCGGCGCTCCATTTCCTCCGGCCGGGATCGCTCGCCATCGGCCCACTGGATCTCGATGATCACGATCCATGGGTTCGAACTTCCAAAGGCCAACGCACCCAGCGTCCAGAGGGGATCGTTTTCCAGGACACCCTTGCGCACGAGGAGCTCTCGGAAAGGATGAACCGGCGAGATCCTGGCATGGGACCTGATGAGCTGAGTCCAGGCATCGTAATCGGAGCCCTTCTCGGCGAAACTCTCGCGAATCCACCGGCAAGCCCTATCCGGCGTGACCCGTTCCAGGGTCAGGACATTCGCGTGCGGCTCGCGCACACCTGGAATAAGATTGGCGACACTTACTTCCGTGATCACAATCATGCTCCAAGAATCATCTGTCGGAACGGATCATCTTGGTCGCCGGCAGGGCGACTTACCCGATCACTCAACCGGACGAGTTTTTGGTGCACGTAGCCCGCCTCGACTTCCCTGGCCCGCCTGCGCCGCGCGTCACTCACGATGACCGGTACTGCGAGCACGGACATCAAGAACGCTGCGAATCCGATCATGACATAGAGCGGCAACATTACCGTTCCCCCGTGATCCGCCAAGCGTACCAATACGCCAACCCCGCCACCGCGGCCCCCGCGATGGTGAGTCCCCATTTCCAAGGGAGACCATCCACGAATTGGCCGATCACCAGAGCTCCGAACACAAGGTGGCCGAGGTCGACGATCTTGTCGGCGAGAAGGTCGCGTTGTCGATCATTCATGGCGTTTTGCCATCATCATAGCCAAGACGCCGCGCGGACGTCCAGCCAGACGGACCGTTCCGCGACAATGACGGCTCACGCGGTGGTCACCGCCTCGATCCGCACGGAGCGGAACCAGGCCGTCCCCACGCCGGCGAGGATCAGGGCGACGGCGATCCAGTCGGCTTCCGCCGGCACGTCCGTTTCGACTGGGCGGGCTTCCCACGACGGCGCGAGCCAGGGATCGCGCGCGTTGGCGCCGAAGGCGAGCCACTTCCCGTGATCCCATGGGATCTCCGCCGTGCCGGCGAACGCGCGCACGACGAGATACGCGCCGTCCCGGGCGTCCGCGGGTTCCGCCCGGCCCTCGGCCGAAACGCGCAGGCGCCTCCCGCGATACGGGATCGCCGAGAAGACCTGCTGGAGCTGCACCGTCTCCGCCTCCCACGGCCCGGGCCCCGGCTGGAGCCGGACGCTCCCATCCGCTTGATCGCGCCGCGAGGAACCCCAGTCCGGAGTGCAGGGTCCGGTCCAACTCGCCGGGCTGCCGTCGGTGGCGACCTGCGCGAAATCAAGATTAGCGGGTGCGTCGCGTCCGGAATCCTGGGGACGCGGATCACGCCACACCGTCGGATTCCTTCTCGCGGGAGTGGTCCGCTCGATGAAGAAAAGCCCGTCGTAGGACTCGTCGACCCGTTCGCGCCTCGCCCACCAGGCGACGTCCTTGGGATCGTCACTGAACCCGGCGCCAGTGGAGCGGGTGACGTGCGGCGCGCGCAGCCACGCGCCGGCCTCGCCCGGCTCGGTCGCGAATCGGCGCACATCGAGCGCGAGCACCGGGACGGCCAGATCAGCCAGCGTCGCATCAAGCGAGCCGGACGGCGGCGGCGGCGCAGCGAAGTCGCGCAACCTCCAGCCGTCCGCCGAGTCGCAGGCCTGGAACCCGCCTTCGCCGAAGGCGAACCCGAAGACGACGTGGGATCGGCCGAGCTTCCGATGCAGGTGATGCCCCATCTCGTAGTCCAACCCGCGACCCACGTGGCCGTTGTGCGCCCAGAGCACCAGCTTTCCCCGCGGGCCTTCGAGATCGAGCAGCGACAGGACGTTGTCCGCCATGGACCGGTCGCGGTGGTCGCCGTCGCTGCCCTTCCGGGCGTCGAACTCGGATTGAATCGCGACCTGTACGTGGAGTCGGGCGAGCGCGCGTGCCCGCTCGTCCGGGAACGGCGCCGACGCGAGGACCTCGCCCGCTTCCCGCAGGGCCGCGACGAAGTCCTCGTGCCCCGCGGCCGGCAGCTTGGCGTAGGCCAGCCGGACGGCCTCGTTGGACAGCGGCGCCAGCCTGGGCGCCAGCCAAACCGCCGCTTCCGGCGCCGCGTCCCGGAGCAACCGCGCGACCTCCCGCGTCACCAGCACGGGGAACTGCATGTCGAAGCCGTAGAACCGGACCGGCCGGGATGCGGTGCGGTTGTACTCGCGCATCCAGCGCGCGAGCGCCACCACCTCCTCGGTGTCCCACGTCCAGAACCCCATGTAGCCGACCGCCTCCACCGGATCGCCCTTCCCGGTCGTCACGTAACGGTCCAGCATCAGCGTCTCGGCGAAGCTCGCCTCGATCGCGAACGCGGTGAAGCCCAGCTCCGTCACCAGCCACTCGACCATACGGTGCTTGAGCTGGAAGAACTCCCGGGTCCCGTGCGTCGCCTCGCCGAGCGACACCACCCGGGCGTCTCCAATCAGTCCCCGCAGCGGCCGGAGGTCCGCGAAGCCGTGGCCGGCTTCGCAGGACACCAGCGGAATCGCCGCGCCCTTCAGCCACGCCGCCACCGCGGCGGGCGCGGGAGCCTCGGCGGGCGGCTCCCACCACTTCGCGCTGACCGCGCGGTCGATCGCGGGGTGTGGCGCCGTCTTGGCGATCTCCCGCCAGGCGGCCTCTCCTTCCGCACTGTTGACGGCGGGCACGAACCCGGCGTCGAGGAAGAGCGGGATCTCGCTTATCCGGGCCGTGTTCGTGTCCACGAACGCGCGCGCGTGCGAAGCGGCCAGCCGCCGCAGCGCGTGGGCGAGCAGGGACGCGCCGAGCGGCCGCAGCCCGTCCCCGGGCAGCAGGGAATACCAGTGCACGACGCCTTCGCACCCCGTCGGGTCCCCGGGCCCGAACCATGCAGCCACGGTGCCCACCGGTCGTCCCGCCGCGTCCTCCGCGAAGTAGATGCGGTCCCGCCGCGTCGCCTCGTCCACCGGAAATTCCTCGGCGAACGTCCCATCGCCGATGTCCCACACCTTCTCGACCTCGCGCAGGATCGCGGTCCACACGCCGTCATCCCCGGTCCGGTAGTTCCGAATCCGGCAGCCGGCCGGCACCGGGGCCTCCGGGAGGTTCTTCAAGTCATGGCGAGACAAATGGACGTACCTGACCGCCACGATTCCCCCCGAGTCGTTCGGTACAGTCACACCGCCCAGGGCATGGGAGCCGGGGGATCGAACGAGGACGTCACCGCGACCGGGGCGCCGCCCTGCGCGGCGGACTTGGTGACCGCGCAGATGACCTCGACGACGTGCGCGGCGTGCTCCGCGGACGCGCGATGCGGGCGGTTCTCGCCGATCGCGTCCGACATCTCCTTGAGCACGCGCGACCACTCGACCGCGTCCGCGTAGGCGGGCTTGCGGACCGGTTCCACCGGTGCGAACTTCTTGTCGTGCTCCGCGAAGCTCAGCGGCGAGGCGAACCCGAACCAGTTCTCCATGTGCAGGTCGCCTTGGTCGCCGTGGAACTCCATCCCCTCCCCCTGCCGGGTGTTGCTGGACTGGATGTAAAAGTTGGCCGTCAGGCGTAGCAGGACGCCGCTCTCCAGCTCGAACGTGCCCGCGAAGTAGTCGGGGGTCGGCACCGGGAACGGCTTGCCGTCCTTGTTCTTGCGGTCCCCGAGCAGGACCTTCCCGTACATCGAGACCTTGCGCACCGGGCCGAAGAACGCGGTCGTGAGCGCCGTGGGATAGACGCCGACGTCGTACATCGGCCCGGCCTTGAAGAAGAGCTCCGGCGCGGGGTGCCAGTGCTCGATCCGGCCGTGGTTCACCTCGGCGTAGATGACGCGGACGGTGCCCAGCTTGCCCGCGCGGATGAGCTTCGCGGCGGTCTGTTGCGCCTCGCCCATGAAGGTGATCGGCGCGCACGCCACCCGGACCCCCTTCTCCTTGGCCAGCTTCACGATCTCCTGCGCCTCGGCGTAGGCGACTCCCAGCGGCTTCTCGCTGAACACGTGCTTGCCGGCCAGGATCGCCTTCTTGGAGACGCCGTAATGCTCGCTGAACGGCGTCAGGTTGACCACCGTGTTGACGGCGGGATCGGCGATCAGCTCGTCGATGGTCTTGCACGCGCGCCCGCCGTGTTCCTTGACGAACGCGTCCGCCCGGCCGGGCAGCATGTCCGCCGCCGCGACGAGTTCCAGCACGTCCGGATAGACCTTGAACGAGCGGGCGTACGGCCCCGCGATGTTCCCGCAGCCGATGACTCCGAGCTTGAGCTTGGCTCCCGCCATGATGCCTCCTTGATTAGATGGTTCCAACCAGAGAAAGATTCGGAACAGACGACCAAGCGATTCTCGCATATCCGCGCTGGTAAGATATCGGGTATGCGCACGGTGATCTTCGTCGGCAGCCGCGACCACCAAGGCCGCACGGGGCGGGCCGTGGCCGCGCTGGACGCCGGCCTCAGGGAGGGCGGCGCGGAGGTGGAGCAGGTCTGGCTCCTCGAGCGCGACCTGCGCATGTGCGTGCAGCGCAACCCGGACGGCTTCGGCCAGTGCCTGGAGCAGGGCGTCTGCAAGCTGGACGATGAATTCGGCGCGCTCGTCGAGAAGCTGCGCGCCGCCGACCTCGTGGTCTTCGCCACCCCCGTCTACTGGGGCGAGATGTCCGAAATCCTCCGGGCGTTCATCGACCGGCTGCGCCGGATCTGCCTGCACGAGGAAGGCAAGCGCGGCATCGCGGGCAAGCAGGCCGTGGCCGTCTGCGTCGCCGGCGGCGGGGGCGGCGGCGCGCCCAACAGCGTCAACCTCATGCAGCGGGTCCTCAGCCATTGCGAGCTCGACGTCCTGGACGTCATCCCCGCCCGCCGGCAGAATCTGGACCTCAAGCTCGACGTGCTCCGGCTCACCGGCCGGTGGCTCGCCGGGCACGTCGCGCCACACCGGGCGTGAGCGCCTCCCGCGCGAGCCTGCTGCTCGCGCCTCTTCTGCTGGGCATGTCCTCGGAGCCCAAGGGCGCGCCGGTGGCCGTCACGCTGCGGCTGGACCGGCCCGGTCCCGCGATCTCCCCGCTGATCTTCGGCGTCAACTTTCCCAAGGACGCGCACCGTACCGACGCGCGCGTCGCGCTCGAGCGCTGGGGCGGGAACCGCTGGACCCGCTTCGACTGGCGGACCGGCAACGACGCGGCGGGGCACGACTGGTTTTTCGCCAACGGCGGACAGAACGCCGCGAGCCCCGACGACTGCTGGTACCACGCGGCGCTGGAGCGCAACCGCAAGCTCGGCATCGAGACGATCGTCACGCTCCCGACGATCGGCTGGGTGGCCAAGGACAACCATAGCGCCTCCTTCCCGGTTTCGAAGTACGGCCCGCAGAAGCGCGTGGAGGCGAACCACCCGGACTGGGGCAACGGCGAGACGCCGGACGGGAAGCCCCTCACCGCGGACCCGGCGGAGGCCGGCAAGCCGGCCCCCCCCGCGTACATCGGGGAGTTCGTGAAGTACCTGCGCGAGAAGCACGGCCCCGCGGGCGACGCGCCCCGGCGCCACTACGCGCTCGACAACGAGCCGGGGCTCTGGAACTCCAACCACCGGGACGTACACCCGGAACCGCTCACGTACGACGAAGCGTGGAAACGAACGGTGGACTACGCGAACGCCGTGAAGGACGCGGACTCCACGGCGCTCGTGTGGGGCCCGGTCGAGTGGGGGTGGATCGGGATTAAGTACTCCGCCGCCGACAAGGGCCCGAAGAGCTTCGCGGACGCGCCGGACTCCAAGCAGCACAAGGCGAAGTATTTTCTCGAGTGGTACATCCAGCAGCTTGCCGCTTACAAGAAGAAGACCGGCCGGCTCCTCGTGGACGTGATCGACATTCACGACTATCCCGAGATCTACGTCCAGGACGAGGGCCGCATCGTCATGGGCAACAAGGGCTGGAACGGTGGCGACAGCCCGCGCACGCAGCGTGCCCGGCTGGACGCGGTGCGGACCTGGTGGGAGCCGGGCTACCGGCCGGGCGGCGAGGGCGTCAGCACCTGGATCGACGAGCCGGAGTTCCTGCTGCGCCGGGTGCAGGGCTGGATCAAGGACCACCTGCCCGAACTGAAGCTGGCCGTGACGGAGTGGAACTTCGGCGGCAACAACTCCTTCAACGGCACGCTGGTCCACGCGCTGATCTTCCAGACGCTCATGCAGGAGGGCGCCTACGCCGCGGCCGAGTGGGGGCCGCCGGGCCCCGAGCAACCCTCGTTTCACGCCTACCGGCTCTTCCGGAACTACGACGGGAAGGGCGGCTCCTTCTCGGGCGTGTACGTCCCCGCGGAATCGGGCTCCCCGCTCCTCACCGTGTTCGGCGCGCTCGACGAGTCCGGCAGGATGCTGCGCCTCGCGGTGGTGAATACGGACCCCGCGAACGCCCTCACCGCCCGGGTGGCCGTGGGCCGCGCGGCGGCCGGACGGATCCGGACCTTCCGCCTGGCGCAGGACGCGCCGAGCGTGATCCGCGCCGGAACCCTGAAAGCGCCCGCAACAGCTGTCGCCGGAGGCGACTCGCCGGAGGCGCGGCCCCTCGAGGTCCCGGCGCCTGCCTCCTCGCTCACACTGGTAGAGTATCCGTTATGAAAACGATCCCGCTCGGCACCTCGGGTCTGTCCACGACGCGCCTGTCCTACGGCTGCATGCGGATCGCGGGGGGCTGGGAGCCCGACAAGATCACGCCCGAGGACGAGGCGCGCGGCATCAAGGCGGTCGTCAGCGCCTGGGAAGCCGGGTACCGGCTCTTCGACCACGCGGACATCTATTGCGACGGCGGCTCCGAGCGGATCTTCGCCAAGGCGCTGCGCGAGGTCCCGGGCATGCGCGCCGAGATCGTGATCGCCACCAAGTGCGGGATCCGCTGGGAGGGCGATCCCGGGCCGGACGCCCCCCATCGGTACGACTTCTCGGCGAAGCACATCCTCTGGTCCTGCGACCACAGCCTCAAGAACCTCGGCATCGAGACGATCGACCTCTACCAGCTCCACCGTCCCGACGTGCTCATGGATCCCGACGAGATCGCGGGCGCCTTCGCCACGCTGCGCCGGGCGGGCAAGGTCCGGACGTTCGGCGTGTCCAACTTCTCGCCCTCGCAAGTGTCCGCGCTCTCGGCCCGCCTGCCGATGCCGCTCGTCGTGAACCAGGTCGAGATCCACCCGGGCCGCCTGGCGTGTTTCGAGGACGGGACGCTGGATCAGTGCCTCGCGGCCGGAATGACCCCGCTCGCCTGGAGCCCGCTGGGCGGCGGCCGGTTCGGCGACGGGGCGGCGGCGAAGGACGAGCGCCACGGCGCGATTCTCGCGGAGTTGGACCGGATCGCGAAAGCGCACGGAATCAGCCGCACGGCCGCGGTGTTCGCGTGGCTGATGAAGCATCCGACCGGCATCGTCCCCATCGTCGGCACCGTCAATCCCGACCGCATCCGCGACGCCGCCCGGGCCGACGCCGTCGAACTCTCCCGCGAGGACTGGTACCGCGTCCTCCTCGCCGCGCGGGGGAAAGCGCTGCCCTAGCCCGCCGTTACCACGGGAACGGCTTCCCGTGGTGCCAGAAGAAGCCGCCGCTCATCCCGTCGTCCAGGCGTTCGACCAGCGTGAAGATGTCCCGCGCCGTCGCCGCCGGGTCCTGCGACGGGTTCGGGCCCCCCAGGCGCCCCATCGGCGTGTTCATCCAACCCGGGTGGAGCGCGATGACCTTGACGCCGTCGGCTTTCAGCTCGAACGCCTGCTTGCGCGAGAGCATGTTGGCCGCCGCCTTGCTCGCGGCGTAGGCGAGGATCGGGCGGGCCGAGTTCACCGTCGCAAGCGAGCCCGATTCGGATGTGACGTTGACGATCTTGGCGCCCTGCGCGGCCTTGAGCAGGGGGCGCAACGCCCGGACCAGCACCGCGGGCCCGAACGCGTTCACGGCGAACATCCGCTGGAAGTCCTTGAAGTTGACGCGATCCAGCCCGTCCTCGAAGTAGATCCCCGCGACATTGACGAGCAGGTCCACCCGCTTCGTCAGCTTCCGAATCGCGGCGGCGCCGGCCCGGACCCCTCGCTCGGTGGACTGGTCGAGACCGAACACCGCAAGCCGGCCGGGATGCGCTCGCCCTGAGCCCTGTCGAAGGGGCGCGGCCAGGGCGCGCAGCGCGGCCGCCCGGCCCGGCTTCAGGCAGCCCGCCAGCACCCGCCAGCCTCGCGCCACGCCCTCCCGGGCCGTCTCCGCGCCCAGTCCGTAGTCGCACCCGGTAACAACCGCAACCGGGGTGGGAGTCACGTCAGCGCGCGATCACCTCGAGCCGGCCGAACACGGTCTCGGCCTTGATCTCCAGCACGCGGTCGCTGCCCTTGGCGGACGCGGACTCCCACGTCGCCTCGCCCAAGTGGACCTCCCGCCCCCCGGGGAGCGAAGCCTCGCCGAACGCCGCGCTCACCCGCACGCGGACGGGTTTCTTCGGGTCCACCCGCACCACCGTGGAGGAGAAGACCGAACGCACGGCCGTCCGGCCCCCGTTCCGGTCCAGGACGATTCCCGTCAGGTCCACGTCGCCGCTGCCGAACACGATCGCGTACTCCGGCTGGAGTTCCTTCCCCCCGAAGTCCGCGCTGGAAAAGACCGCCCGGTTGGAGCTCGAGACCCCCGGCCAGCGCCAGCCGGTGAGGATCTGGACGCCCCACGCGATGACGATGAACGCGAAGGCGATCCGCGCGAACGGGATATTCACATGGAAGACGGTCTCGACGATCATCGAGACGCCCCAGAGGATCAGCAGGGTTCCCCAGAACGTGCCGCTCATCAGCATGGTTGGCCGCCTCCCCGCGGCTCGGACGATCATAACACCGCGGCGGCGGCGCGCAGCGGCGTCGCTATCCGATCAGGCGACGGGTGCGGGAAGCGACGCGGGCGCCGGGGAAGAACCGCGCGTGGTCGGCGCGCTCGGAGGGCCGCCCCCAGCGCGTGACGAAGATTAGCTCCCAGG
>CAYHEI010000092.1:0-9020 GCA_964355385.1 uncultured bacterium
GCCTCTTCCTGCTTGGCTGACGCCTCCACGGCGCGATCTCTTTGCCGCCAGAGCCCGTCCACGACAAGCAGCTTGCGAGACGGCCGATTCTGAGATTCCGAGCATATGTGCCACCTCAGTTCCCTTCATGCCGAGATCCGAGGCGAGCCAATTGCATGCTAATGCTCGTCCCGCGCTGACTGCAGGTCGCTTGTTGGGCCGCTTCAAGTCATCGACCTCAATCCCGCAGGACTTCGCAGCGTACCGAAGCACTTCGTCAGGACTGAAGCGGCGAACCGATGCTCGTCGGCGATTCGCTGATCCGACCTCGGTCATCACGCGGGAGACGAACGTGGAACTGCCGAGAATGCGTGGATCGGACTTGCAGGATTCGTCGCTCCTCGATGCCGATGGGGATGCCGCCGGTCCGGGCGCGCGTCGGGCGAATGGATCGAATAGCGATCTTCCCTTGTGATCCATCGTGAGGCCATCAGCCATGAACCCACAATAGGCCGATCTTGCCCGGCTCGGCGACTCGGCGAAGCGACTCAAGATTCTTTCGGTGTCTTGCCAGGAGGTTCGACCGTCTGAAAGCAGAGCGGCATGGCCAGACCATCGGAATGATTGGAGGGCTGTGAGGGAATTCACGATTCCGGCACGAACCGGATTCAGATGGATATACCGCACCAGTTCGAGTAGGTAGGAGTCCGCGTCGCACAGAACAGCCTTGTATCGATTCTGGAAGAGATGACCGACTCTTCCGTGACGGTGATTGAACCAGCCGGCGTATTCGGTGAGCAACTTCTGCATCGGGTGCCAAAGAGGGATGGGGCCTGTTTCAAAAAGGAGGTGGATGTGATTGGGGAGAAAGGCCCACGCATAGCATCGAAGACGAGAGTCCAACACGGCCTTCTTCAGTCGTCGGTGGAAGTGAGTCCGATCGAAATCGTCTTCGAACAGCCGTCCCTTTGCGATGCCGCGCGCCATCACATGATGAAGCGCTCCCGGATAGTCGATTCGGCTCTCTCTCGGCACGACAATCCATATTGTCGATCAGACGGCTGCTTCAAGCAAGGAGAATCTGAATATCTGAACTACGTCCCCATCAGGGGGGTTATTGGACGGTGACCTTGAAGCAGACGCAGCCGGAAGTCATGACGCCGACCTGGGGGATCGTCCAGCGGAGGTTCGTGACGGCCGTCGTGGCCGGTCCGCCCACGGGCATGGTGTTGAACACCGTCCCGCCGTCCGTCGAGTACGCGGCCGTCGCGGCGCCGAATCCGTTGGTTGCCCCGCAGAAGTGGTTGGAGAGCACGTCGGGAGAGTAGACGGTGCCGTTGGGCACCTCGTCGTTGATCGTGAACACCGACCCGGTCGCGGTCGAGTAGTTGCTCCAGCAGATCTTGAACTGCACCACGTCGCCCGACGCGCTCACCTGCAGCGGCGGCTGTTTGGTGAGCTTGATGTCCGCCGCGACGACCAGGATCGCGGAGAGACCGACGATCGAGCCGTCCAGGGTGTCCGTCGCGACGATCGTCTGGTACCCGAGCTTGGTGAAGGTGACCATGACGAACACCTGGGTCCCGTTGTCGCAGACCCCCCCCGGACAGGCGCCGGTGCAGCCCCCGCCGAGACACTTGCTGCCCGGGTAGCACGGATTGCCGAGCTGGTCCGAGGACCAGGAGTAGTTGTAGCCGTCCATCGCGGTCCCTTCGATCTTGGCGCTCGAATCGGTCGACGTGAAGCTGGTGATGCCGCAGTAGTTCGTCTTCGGCGCATTGGACTGGTCCTGGACGATGACCGTGATCCAGAACGACTGACCGATGTAGACGACCGGCGGCGCGGCGATGAGGTAGTGCGTACCCATCTGGAGGAAGGGCGCGGTGAACCCCTTCTCGGTCGACGTGCACATGTAGTACATGGCGGTGGCCGCGCCCTGGGGCGAGAGGAACTTCCAGTTGCGCGTGTTCGGGAAGGCGGTCGGGTTGGTCAGCCGCATGAAGGCCACGCACTGGTCGGGACCAGTCGTCGCGTAGGTCGAGTTGAACCCGTCCTCGGAGATGCCTTGGATCGTCATGCCCTGCTTGGGGGCGAAGACGTCCACGACGAACGTCTGGCCAAGGGTGCAGTCGGCCTTCCCGTCCTGCTGATCGTATCGCTGATGGAGCCAGAACTCGTTGCCCGTGGGGTCGCCGCTCGAGGCGTGGATCACCGAGCCTCCCGCCCAGACCGACCAAATGTGCGTGCCGTTGTAGACCTCGATCGCGGCATTGGCGGGAGACTTCAGCGTGACGCGGAAGAGATTCGAGCTGCCCCGGTTGAACGGCGCGGTATCGTACGCGAACGGATTCGTGGCGGCCGTCAGTCCCGCCCCCACGGTGTACATCCCGACGGTGGCCCACGTCCCGCCGGTGTCGCGCATCATCGCGGGGATGAGGGCGGAGCCCACGGTGCTGTTCGGCGTGTAAAGGGCGATCTCGTAGTTCGCGTCCACGGTGCCGACGTTGCCCACCTGGACGTTATCCTGGTAGACGTTGCAGGAGGTCGGCTCGCACACGCCGTAGAACGTGCGCTCGTTCGTTCCGAGGCCGACGGGGTATCCGACCTTGCCGACCGTGTATCCTGTCTCCCGGGTCGGCCCGAACGCGGTGTGGTTGTCGCCGCACCCGCAGCAGCAGCAGCCCTGGCAGGTGCTGAGCGAGTTGGACCCGACCTCGATGATCAGGGCCGCGTCCGAGGACATGACCCGGTACGCGCCGACCACCTGATCCACGTCCACTGCCAGCCCCTCCGGACCGAGGTCGTAGGTCTTGTAGTAGTCCCATTGCAGCGTGCCGTAGTTGAACTTGAAGAGGTGCGCGGTCGTGGTCAGGGCGGGATCGTAGCCCTTGTAGACGTCGAGCCCCGTGTTGATCATCGAGAGGCTGCTCCGGGCCGTGATGTCCGTGGTCCAGGCGTAGTGCATGAAGCCGGCATACGTGAGGGTCGAGGACGGGGCGAACGTGTGTCGGTCCTGGTTGCAGTTGTCCTGGTGCGTGAGCATCTGCCAGAGGAGCGGGGAGTTGGACGTGAGCTTGTAGAGGAAGTTCCACGCCTCGATCATCCCGCCGGCGCCCTGACAGGCCGCGGCCCCGTCGTACATCGTCGGATCGTACTGCGCCGGGATGCGCTCGGCGCGACAGCCGCCCCAGCCTCCGCCGCCGATGGCGCCGGCGCCGAGCGTGCAGCCCGGGCTGCCCGGAAAGCCGCCGAGACAGTCGCCGAGCAGGCAGCCGATGGACTGGCTCACCCCGCCGGCGAACGAGTAGGAGCCTACGACCATCCCCTCGTACTGGATCCCGCGCAACTCGAACTGGGTCTTCTTGTTGAGCGGGAAGAAATCGATGAAGAACCCGTTGCACGCGCCCATGTACTGTCCCGCGTAGGCCACGTAGCTCACGTAGGTGATCGGCAGCACGATGGGCGCCAGGTGCGTGAACTGCTTGGGGACGATCGAGCTGCCCGTGCCGCCCACGATGCGGGGGTTCCCCTTGGCGAGCATCGTGATCTTGTTGATGGCCGTGGAGCCGCCCGTCACGGTGGGCTTGACCTGCGCCTTCCAGCGCAGCTCCAGCGTGTCGCCCGGCGCCATCTGGCCGAGAAACCAGGTGAGGAGCGTCCCGCCGGGGAGGCCCACCTTGCCCGGCGCGGCGTTGGCGCACCCGGTCGGCGTCATGGTGTAGCCGACGCAGGGATCCTCGAACCCGCAGTTGATGCACCAGGTGTCCAGCTCCGCGGGCACGGTGTCCCAGAGCTGGATGTTCCACCACGTCTTCGTCGCGGAGACGTTCCGGACGAAGGTCGAGTACAGCATCTCGTCGGGCGGCTGCCCCAGGCTCGGCGAGAAGAGCACGTCGTTGTCGCCCAGCATCCAGAAGAGAAAGCGCCGCACGATCGTGGTGACCGGCGGGCCGACCACCGTGGAGGGCGAGCAGGTCGCCCCCCAGAAAAACGCCTGGTCCTGGTTCATGAGGCGGATGCCCTCCGGCGCGGCGACGTCGCCCGAGCCGGGCTCGAAGGATTCCCCGTTGCCCCAGTCCACCGAGGCCTTGAACGTGACCATGCCGGTCACGCCACCCGCCGTGGCCATGCCGGTGGTGATCGACCACAAGAGGCTCATCGGCGGACCGGGATCCGGATCGTAGCCCACGACCGGAGGAGGGCTCGCGCTCCCGGGGACGTAATGGGTGTACGGGGGGAGGGTGTCCATGATCTCGATCGAGATCAGGTTCGCCTGCGTCCCCGGCTTGCTGTAGTAGACCGTGAAGTCCACCGTGTCGCCCGGCGCCGCGTACTGGGGGCCTTCCTTGAAGGTGTAGAGGATCGTGAAGGGCGCTCCGGACGTGAGGTCGTAGTATGGGACACTGCACCCGAGGGTGTCGGCCACCGCTCCGACGAAGATCGTTCCGACCGTGTCGGTCGAGAGCCCCATGGACACGGTGGGGAGGTTCGTCGCCGGACAGGAGGCGATGTCGGCGTAGACGTCGATCGTGTAGTAATTGCCGCAGGCGGGCCCGGGGGCGCAGAGGTCTGGGCACGCGGACATGTCGGGGGACGTTCCCGCCCAGGTCCAGGCGGGGAGGGGGCCGGCGTCGAGCGCGTAGGTGCCGCGGTAGGTCATCGTCAGGAGCCCGGACGTCGTTCCGGCGCAGGACGCCTGCCAGTAGACGTTCTTGAAGTCGGTGGGCCCCGCGGTGCCGAAGTTCACGATGGTGAGGCCCTTCACCTGCTCGACGCCCGCGCCGCAGTAGATGGCCTCGCAGAGCAAGACGTCGAACGAGGCGACCCACACCTTGTCGTAGTTCGGGAAGAGAAACGGGCTGCGCGTGCCCGGCACGTTGCCGTTGTCCCACATGTCGATCGCGCAGCGGTCCGCCCGCGCCGCTCCCGCGGCGACGCAGAGGAGCATCGCGACGAGGAGGTTCCGGACGCCGAGCCGCGGTCTCACAACACCGACACCTTGAAGCACGCGCAGCCGGTCGTCACGACCCCGGCCTGCGGAATCGTCCAGCGCAAGTTGGTGACGGCGGTCGTCCCCGGGCCCCCGGCCGGCATCGTGTCGTAGACTGTTCCGCCGTCCGTGGAATAGGCCGCCGTGGCCGCGCCGAATCCCTTCGTCGCACCGCAGAAATGATTCGAGAGAACGTCCGGGAGGTACGTCGTGCCGTCAGGGACGGCATCCGTGATCGTGAACGACGACGCGGACGCGCTGGAGTAGTTGCTCCAGCAGATGCGGAACTGCACCAGGTCGCCGGACGCCGACACCTGCAACCGCGGCTCCTTGGTCAGTTTCACGTCCGCGCCCACGACGAGCACCGCGGTCAGCCCCGTGATGGAGCCGTCGATGATGTCGCCCGCGACGAGGCTCTGCAGCCCGAGCTGGGTCAGCACGACCTGGATGAACACATGCGTTCCCGCGTCCGTGCCGATCCACGTGTAGTTGTACCCATCCAGGGGCGCGCTCTCGAGCTTGCCCAGGGGATCCGTGGAGGTGAAGGACGAGGTCCCGGCGTACGCCGTCATGATCGTGCCGGTGCCGAGCACGACGTTCACGGTGATCCAGAACGGCTGACCGGTGAACACGACCGGGGGGGCGATGATGTCGTAGTGGACGCCCGTGTTGACGAAGGGCGCCGTGAAGAACTTCTCCCGGTACTGCGGCTGATGGTACATCCCGATCATCTCCCCCTGCGCGCCCCCCGGCAGCAGACGGAAGCGGTAGTTGCGCCGCCCGCCGTAGGCCACGGAACTCAAGTCCGTGAACGCGATGCACTGGTCCGGCCCGTCGGTCGTGAAGCGGTTCAAGTACCCGTCGCTGCTGGTTCCCTCCACGATCATGCCAGACGAGGGGCAAAAAAACAACACCGCCCAGCTTCCCGGCGACTGCCCGTTGGCCTGGTGAAACCAGAACTCCTGCCCGGTCGGCTTGGCGTTGATCGGATGGATCAGGCTGCCGCCCGACCAGTTGGAGAACATGCTCGTCCCGCATCCGACGCTGAGCGGCCCGCCGCTGACCCACTCGATCTTCCACGCGTTCGCGGTGCCGCCCGTGCCCTGCGTGAGCTGGTCGTACGTCCCGGCGGGGCCGAAGATGTGCGCGTTGTCCAGCCCCGTGATCAGCGGATCCGCCGTCCGGTTGCCGCAGAGGTCCCAGGTCCCGGAGGCGCCGCACAGGCTCGCGGGGATGCCCGTGGACGCGAGGCCCGGATTGGCCGGCCGGTAGTGGTAGACGCGGAAGGTGGCCTTGGCGTTCCCGTGATTGCCGACGTACATGTTCAGCACGCTGCCGGCGTCGTCGTTCGCCACGGGATAGAACGTCCCGCCCGTGGTCGACGAGGACACCATCAGGCCGTTCTCGGCGTTGGGGGCGAGCGTGCCGTGATCGTTGTAGGCGAAGGTGATGTTCGGGTCCCCGATCGTGCCGTAGCCCTGATAGACGAGCAGCCGCGAGTCCGATGAGATGATCTTGTAGTGCCCCTCGTCGGGAGGCGCGGTTCCGGCGAACGGCATCCAGAGACTGTTCTTGTCGATGTCCTGCCCTTTCACGTACTGCCAGGACTTCGTCGCGAAGTCCCACTTGAAGACGTGCGCCGTCGTCGTGCGGTTCGCGTCGAAGACGCCGTTCTCGTCGATGCTCGTGTTGACGACGATCCAGGTGTCTCCCCAGCCGAGCGTGAAGTTGTCGCTGACCTGCCGTTTGAACGAGTACAGCGTAAACCCGGACTCGTTCAGGGACGTGGACGGGATGTAGGTGAGCGCGTCGCCGCCTCCGCCGACGTCGGGCATGAGCAGCCAGAGCAGCGGGGCGTTCGCCGTGAGCTTGTACAGCGCGGCGTTCGGGGCGGCGTTGCAGCTGTTCAGCCAGAAGTACTGCGCGGGCGCCCGTTCGATCCCGCATCCGCCGTAGCCGCCGTCGGCGAATCCAGCGCAGGAGCCGGCCAGCGCCGTGATCGAGGCGCTCTTGCCCCCGACGGCGGAGAAGGCGGGCGCGCCGCCCTCGATGTAGTACTTGTACAACTCGAACGAGGCGGCCATGTTGAGCGGATAGAGGTTGAGCGCCAGGCCGGCGCAGCTCGTGCTGTCGGCGGCCTGCCCGACGTAGCTGAAGTACGTCGTGCGCAGCTTGATCGGCGCGAGATGGACGAACGAGCGGGCCGCGCGCGCGTCGCCGGAGCCCCCGATCTGGCGGGGCGCCCCCATGGCGCGCACGCTCACCTTGGACACCGCGGTCATGCCGTCCACGACGCCCGCGGGCTTCACCGACGCCTTCCACCGGATTTCAATGGTCGCGCCGGGGGCGAGGTCGAGCATCCAGCGGAGCAGCGTCGTCCCGGGCGCCGACGGCGTCCAGTTCGGGGCTCCCGTGGCGCATCCCGCGGTCGGGGTCATGGACCAGGAGCCGAGGCAGTTGTCGAAGAACCCGGCGCCGAGGGACCAGGACGTGAGTTCCGCCGGAACCGTGTCCCAGAGGGCGACGTTCCACCACGTCTTGGTCGGGGACTCGTTGCGCAGGAAGATCGAATACGTGATCTCGTCGCTGGCGTATCCGGGCCGAGGCGCGAAGAGGAGGTCCTGGTCCGCGATCTTCCACATCACGTAGCGGCGCACCACCGTGTCGGTCGGGGGGTTCGACTGCACCGGCTGGGCGCACCCCGACCCCTGGAAGTCCACCGAGGCGAGGTTGTTCAAGCGCGAGCCCTCCTGCGCCGCGATGTCGCCGGAGCCCGGCTCGAACGCTTCGCCGTTGCCCCAGTCCGCCGTGACCTTGAAGGTCAGGACGTCGGTCGGTCCGCCGGTCGTGCTCGGGACGCCCGGCAGCGTCCAGCGCACGCGCAGGGGCGGCCCGGGGTCGGGGTCCCAGCCCGCGTCCGGAATGACGCTCGCGCTGCCTTGGACGTAGTGGGTGCTGGGCGGCAACGTGTCGAGGATGACGAAATTCGCGATCGAGGGTCCGCCGGGCCGGCCGTACACGACCGTGTAGGTCACGGTGTCGCCCGGCGCCACGACGGCCTTGTCCGCGATCTTCTGGACGTAGAGGATCGTCTTGGTCCGCCCGGTCATCGGCTCGCTGTAGCTGGGAATCTGGTACCCGCACTGGTCCCACATGCCTCCGGGCTGCGGGTACGCGCCGCCTCCGTCGTTGAACCCGAAGCCCATCGTGACGGTCGCGTCGCTGGTGGGGCACGCCGCGATGTCCGCGTACACCTTGAGCGCGACGGTGCCGCAACCGCTGGCGGGATCTCCCCCCCAGGGGATGTTGCCGCTCCAGGTCCAGGCCGGCCGGTTCTTTCCGCCCACGACCCAGACGCCGGCGTAGGTCATGCCCTGCGTCACGTTGGTCTTGGTCGGACAGTTCAGGTTGAACGAGAGGGCCGCGATGTCCGTGCCGCCCACGGCGGTTCCGTAGTTGAAGATCGTGAGCCCCACGATCGGGCAGTTCGGGGTCCCCGGGCAGCCGGCCACCAGGTCCGAGCACTCGGTGATGTCGAAGGAGGCCGCGGTGACCGCGGTCCAGTTCGGAAAGAGCACCGTGAGGTTGTCGGTGGTCGTGTCGGGGACCTGGTCGAGCAGGCCGTCGGCGTGCGCCGTCCCGGCCGTGGCGAGGGCCAGAACGCCTCCGAGCATCCAGGTGGCGCGACGGCGCGAGCGATGATGAGGCTCCCGGCTCATCGTGTTCGGCACCGGATTCATTATGGGACGCCCGGGACACGCATACAAGGCCGGCGGACGCGGTCCGGCCGGGCTCGCCGGGACATCGCCCGAGTGGTGGTAACCGTTACAATGGTGGCTGATATGAACCTGCCGCAGGCGATCCTCGACTTTCCGCTCTTCACGTTCGATCTCGGGGTTTGGCCGCTTCCGCCGGCGGGCTGGGCCGTGCGCGCGCGCGCCGCCGGGGGGGCCGAGGGCGTCGCCGTCCGGGCCGCGGACCCCGGCTTAGACGTCGAGCCCCCCCGCCGGCCGGCGGTGGTGAGCGTGTACTCGACTTCAGCTCATTTTAT
>CAYHEI010000093.1:0-8989 GCA_964355385.1 uncultured bacterium
CGTCCGCCAGCTGCAGCGCGCCGCCGCCCGGCGCCGGATGATCTCGGAGGTCCCGAAGGCCGATGTCGTGATCACCAATCCGATCCATCTGGCCGTCGCGGTGCGTTACGATCCGGGCGGGAGCCGCGCTCCCATGGTCGTCGCGAAGGGCGCCCGCTTGGTCGCCGAACGGATCAAGGAAGAAGCCCGTCGCCACCTCGTTCCGGTCTTCGAGGATCCTCCGCTCGCCCAAGCGCTCTTTCCGATCGCGGTGGGCGCCGAGCTGCCGGCCGCGCTCTACCAGGCCGTGGCGAAGGTGCTGGCCTTCGTCTATCACGCGAACCGGAAGGAGAAGGAGAAGCAGGTGCTCGGAGACCTGATGGAGCGGCGGATGAGGGAGGCCGCAGCCCGTGGCGGATAGCGCGGCCGTTCCGGCCGGCGCCGCCGCGGTCCCCGCGCTGCAGCGGAACATCGCCCGCTTCTCGGATCTCGGGCTCGCGGTCGGCTTCCTCGTCGTGCTGGGGATGGTCCTGGTGCCGCTCCCGCGCCTCCTGTTCGACACGCTGCTCATCGTCAACCTCGCGGGGACCGTGGTCGTCCTGCTCGTGACCATGTACACGCTGCGCCCGCTGGACTTCGCGGTGTTTCCCGCGATGCTCCTCGTGGGGACCCTGTACCGGCTGGCGCTCAATTTGTCCGCGACCCGGCTCATTCTGCTGCACGGCCACGAGGGCGAGCACGCCGCCGGCGCCGTGATCCAAACCTTCGGGCAGTTCGTGGTCGGGGGCAACTACGTCGTGGGCGCCGTCGTCTTCCTCATCCTGGTGGTGATCCAGTTCGTCGTGATCACGAGCGGCGCCCAGCGGGTGGCCGAGGTCGCGGCGCGGTTCACCCTGGACGCGATGCCCGGCAAGCAGATGGCGATCGACGCGGACCTGAACGCGGGCCTGATTTCCGAGCAGGACGCCCGGACGCGCCGGCGGGACATCGAGCGCGAAGCCGACTTCTACGGGGCGATGGACGGCGCCAGCAAGTTCGTCCGTGGCGACGCGATCGCGGCGATCCTGATCCTCATCGTCAACATTCTGGGCGGGTTCGCGATCGGGGTCCTGCAGCGCGGCATGACCCTCATGGACGCGCTGTCGCGCTACACGATTCTGACGATCGGCGACGGCCTCGTCACGCAGATCCCCGCGCTGATCCTCTCCGTCGCGACCGGCCTGGTGGTGACGCGTGCCGCCTCCGAAACCGCGATGGGCCAGGACATGGCGCGGCAACTCCTCGGCCAGGACCGCCCGCTCTGGTTGGCCGCCGGGGTGGTGGGGGTGTTCGGCACGGTGGTGGGGCTGGTCGCCGGTCCCGCGGCGTTCCTCGTCTCGATGTTCCTCGCCGGTGGCCTGGGCGCCCTCGCCTGGTCGCTCGGCCGCAGCCGGCAGCAGGCCGCCGCCGCGACCGCGACTGCGACGGCGGCGAAGTCAGCGGCGCCGCGGGAGCCGGAGAACGTCATGCCGCTTCTTCAAGTGGATCCCATCGAGTTGGAGATCGGCTACGGCCTGATCCCGCTGGTCGAGGAGAAGCAGGGCGGGGATCTCCTCGAGCGCATCGCCACCCTGCGGCGGACCGCGGCGCTGGAGCTCGGCCTCGTGGTCCCGCCGATCCGGGTCCGCGACAACGTGCAGCTGGGAACGGACGGGTACGCCATCAAGATCAAGGGCGTCGAGGTGGTTCGCGGCCAGGTGCGCGTCGGGAGGTATTTCGCCATCAACGCCGCCCGGGTGACCGAAGCTCTCGAGGGGGAGGCGGCGAAGGACCCCTCCTTCGGCCTGCCGGCCTGGTGGATCGGCCCCGAGCAGCGCGAACGGGCGGAGCACCTCGGGTACACCGTTGTGGACCTCGCCTCGGTCATCGCCACGCACCTGTCGGAAATCGTCCGCGGACAAGCCGACGAACTGCTCGGGCGCCAGGAGGTGCAGAAGCTGCTCGATTCGGTGAAGAGCACCCATCCGGCCGTGGTCGAGGAGCTCGTGCCGCATCTCCTTTCCGTGGGCGAGATCCAGAAGGTGCTGCAGGGGCTGTTGCGGGAGCGCGTCGCGATCCGGGACCTGGTCACCATTCTCGAGTCCCTGGCGGACGCCGCCCGGGGGTCGCGCGACATCGACGCGCTCATCGAGGCGGTGCGACAGTCCCTGAAGCGGCAGATCACGAAGCAGCACGCGGGCGAGGGCAACGTCATCCGCGCGCTGACGCTGGATCCGCGCCTCGAGCAGCGGATCATCGACGCGGTGCAGCGCGGGGCGGCTCCCGGCGCCGCCGCCGTCGATCCCCGCCTCGGGCAGCAGCTGTTCGGCGCGCTCTCGCGTGAAACGGAGAAGGTGCTTACGGCGGGCCACCTGCCGCTCGTGCTGTGCTCGCCCCCGGTGCGCCCGGTCCTGCGCCGCCTGCTCGAGAAGGCCCTGCCGCAGCTGACGATCCTGTCCTACAATGAACTCATGCCGCGCGTGGAGGTCCAGTCCGTCGGCATCGTCGCCCTCCCCGATGCAAATTAGGCGCTACGTCGGCGCGGAGCTTCCGGCGGTGCTCGCGCAGATCAACCGGGAGCTGGGACCCAGCGCGGCGATCCTGAACACCCGGAAGATCCACCAGGGCGGATTCTTCGGCGTGCTCGGGCGCTCCGCGGTCGAAGTGACGGTGGCCGTGGACTACGAGTTCCGCCTCAGCCAGGACCCCGCGCCGCGTCCGCCGTCGTCGTCGTTCGCTTCCACCGTGCCGCGCGCCCCGGCGACGCGGGCGCCCGCCCCGGCGGTCCTGGCCAATGCGCGGCGCGAGCTCAACGAAATGCGCGTCAAGCCGCGCGGATCGCCCGTCCCGTCCTCCGCCGAAGGGGTCGCCCCGCTTTCGGACGAACTGGAACGCGTGATGCGGCTGATGGTGCGCAACCAGGTCGAGGTGGACGTCGCCCGGCAGTTGCTGCGCGTCTTCGACGAGCAGCTCGCCTTGCTCGGCGAGGACTGGAAGCGGTCGCAGGCGCGGTTCGAATCCTACGTCGCCGGGATGCTCCGGTGCCGGCCGGGCATCGAGTTGCGAGAGGGCCGCAAGCCCCTCGTCGCCATGTTCATCGGCCCGACCGGCGTCGGTAAGACGACCACGATCGCCAAGATCGCCTCGCAGTTCGTCCTGATGGAGCACCGGCGTGTGGCCATCGTGACGGCCGACACGTACCGCATGGGCGCCACGGACCAGATCCGCCGTTACGGCGAGATCTTGGGCGTCCCGGTGTCCGTCGTGGAGACTCCGGAGGACATGGAGCAGGCGCTCCTGCACTACTCGGGGTACGATCTGCTCCTCGTCGACACCGCGGGGCGCAGCCCGCAGAACAAGGAGCAGATCCTGGCGCTCAAGCGGATGGTGGAGGCCGCGTCTCCCGACGAGGTGCACCTGGTGGTGAGTATGACCACGAAGTACGTCGACGTGGTGTCGATCGTGTCGCGGTTCGGGATCGTGCCGGTGAACCGCATCGTCCTGACCAAGTTCGACGAGACGCGCACATTCGGCGTGATCCTGAACATGTCCATGAAGTTCTCGATGGATATCTCGTATCTGTCGACCGGTCAGCAGGTCCCCGACGACCTCGAGCCGGCCGACTCCAAGCGGCTCGCGCGGCTCGTGCTCGCGGGAGTCGTCGCCGACGCCAATGGAAGACCAAGCCTCCCGCCTGCGTAAGCTCGTCGCCGAGATGCGTTCCGGCCGGCCGGGAGGACGGCTGACGGAGACGCTCGTGCCGACGCGCACGCTCGCGGTGACCTCGGGCAAGGGCGGGGTGGGGAAGACCAACGTGACGGTGAACCTTGCGCTCGCCCTGGCGCAGCGCAAGCAGCGCGTCCTGATCCTCGACGCCGATCTGGGTTTGGCGAACGTCGATATCGCCATGGGCATCCTCCCGCGGTACAATCTTGCCCACGTTCTGCACGGCGTGAAGACGCTCGAGGAGATCATCGAAATCGGTCCGCTGGGCGTGTCCGTCATCGCGAGCGGGTCGGGCGTGAGCGAGCTGGCGAATCTCGAGGACAAGGAGCGCGGCAAGCTCCTGGAATCGCTGGCGGGCCTGAAGAGTCGTTACGACTATCTCCTGATCGACACGTCGGCCGGGCTGAACCGGAACGTTCTCGGCTTCGTGCTCGCCGCGGACGAGGTGCTGGTCGTCACGACGCCCGAGCCGACCGCGATGCTCGACGCCTACAGCATGATCAAGGTCGTGCTGCAAGAGAACCCTCGCGCGTCGGTCCGGACGATCATCAACATGGTGCGCGACGAAGCCGAAGCGCGGGAGGTGTCCGACAAGCTGGTCGTGCTGGCCCATCGGTTCATCGGCGCGGCGATCTCCTCGCTGGGCTACGTGGTGCGCGACACCCACGTGACCGAGGCCGTCCGGGAGCAGGTTCCCCTGCTCCAGCTCTATCCGGGCGCGGCCGCCTCCCGCTGTATCCAAGGATTCGCCGCGCAGCTGACGAACGGCCGGGGCGCCGCCGCCGCGGGGGATCTTCGCGGATTCTTCTCCCGCGTCGTCGACGCGATGACCCGTAAGCGATGATCGCCGCCAATCGTCTCGGCGCGGTTGCGGGGACGACCGTCTTCATCATCGCCCTGCTGGCCCAGCTCGCGCGCGTCGAGCCGGCGCTGGCCCTGCTCGTCGCCTTGGGCGCGGGCACGGCGGCCGGTCTGGCGTGCTACACGGCCGCGAGCGCCTTTGCCCTGCTCCGCCCGGAGGAGCGGGTGGCCGTGCGGCCCCGCCCGCGGCCCGCGCCCGTCGCGGCGGATGGAGAGGAGGCGGAGGTCGGCGGAGCGCCCGCGCCCGAGCCGGTCGTCGGCGAGCCGGCCGCCCCCGGGCTCGACCGGGCGGCGGATCTCCAGCAGACGGTCCGCCTGGACGAGACCGGGCTCGATGCCGTCCTGGGAGAGGATCTGGCGGCGGAGCTGGCGCGCGCGCGCGCTGAAGCGCTGACGCCGGAAGCTCCCGCCCCCCTTGCCGAGCCCGGGGGGGCGAGCGAGAATGAAGGGGAGAGCCGGGGAACGTAGGAGGTCAGCCGAGTCATGGCCGTCGCCGAAGCACCGCAGCGGACCCTCGACGGGTACGCGTATCCTGTGATCGACAAGAAAGGCACATACCTCGTCGTGCATCCGCCGCAGGGGGATGGCCGGCCCGCCGAGGTTGAGGTCATCGCGCGGGAGCTGGGGAAGCTCAACATCGAAGGGCTCGATCTCGAACGGGTCAAGCGCGCGGTCGCGGAGGCTTCCGGCAAGCCCGCCTGGATCCTGATCGGGGTGGACCCGGGCGAGCAGGCCCGGGCCGAGGCCGCCGCGGCCGAGGCGGCCGTGCCGGTCGTGGACAAGGGCCAGTTCGTCTTCCTGACGATCCCCGAGGACGCGGTCTCCGCCAAGCTGACGATCGTCCCGCCCGAGGACAAGCGCATCGAGCTTACGATGGAGGACATTCAGAAGGTCATCGCGGACGCCGGCATCATCTTCGGTCTGGACGAGGAGAAGCTCGCCGAGGCCCAGAATATCATCGAGCAGATCAAGGCCGGGGAGTGGACGGATCCCGTGGAGATCGAGATTGCGCACTGCATCGCGGCCCAGAACGGCAAGGACGCCCACTACGAGTTCTTCTTCCAGTCCGCGACCGAAGGGGAAGAGCGCACCCGGCCCGAGCAGACCGAGGACGGCCGCGTGGACTACTTCGCCGTCCAGGAGATCGAGAACACCAAGTGCGGCCAGGCGGTCGCCCGGCGTCTCCCGCCCACCCAAGGTGTTCCCGGCAAGTCCATCCGCGGGGAGGAGATCCCCGCCCTGGACGGCCAGGAGGGCGCGGTGACCGTCGGACGAGGTGTCGAGCACGCGCTCGGCAACGAGAACATTCTCGTCGCCTCGGTGGACGGTCAGGTGAAGTTCATCGACAACAAGCTCGAAGTGCTGGCGCTCTACGAGGTGAACGGCGATGTGGACCTCTCCACGGGCTCGATCGATTTCGTGGGCAGCGTGGTCGTGCGGGGGAACGTCCAGCCGGGGTTCAAGATCCTCGCGGGCGAGGATGTCATTGTCGAGGGCATCGTGGACGACGCGGAAATCCAGGCCAAAGGCAGCGTGACGATCAAGGGCGGCGTGCTGGGCCAGGGCGGCAAGGCGAAGATCACGGCGGAGGGCAACATCACCGCGAAGTACATCCGCAACGCCACGATCGAGACCAAAGGGACGTTGATTTCGCAGGAAGGCATCATGCAATCTCACGCGACCGCCTTCGCCGTCAAGCTCACGGGCAAGCGCGGCGTCATCGTGGGGGGCGAGATCGTCGCGGAGACGGAGATCGTCGCGAACACCGTGGGCTCCAACGCGGCCGCCGCGCAGACGCTGCTGACCGTCGGGGACAATCCCGCGCGGCGCGCCGAGATGAACCACCTGACGGAGCAGCTCAAGAACATGACCACGGAACTCGACAAAGCCACCAAGGGGATGGTGGTCCTGAAAGCCGCGCAGGACCGGGGCGCGGCACTGCCGCCGGAGAAGCGCGAGTTGCTGGGGAAGCTGACGCGTGCGAGCCTGAAGCTGAAGAACGAGCTCAAGCCCGTCCAAGACCGGTTGGCGCAGATGACGGCTTCGGAGGAGGAGACGCGGAAGCATCACCAGGCGAAGATCTCCGTCGTCGGGACGATGTATCCCGGCGTGAAGGTGGCGATCCGCAACGCCAAACGGAACATCGTCGAGGAGATGCGCTACGTCACGCTGACGGAGCGCAACTCCGAGATCAAGACGAGTTCTTTCAAGTGAACGGGATGGCCTCTGGCAACAATGCCGGCGACCAGGGCGTAGCCCCGGTCGGACGCCTCCGGCGAGTCGCCTTCGGCGACAGCGCGCGCTTCGCTTTCGCTCGCGCGGTACACGTAGGTCAACGCTCGCGTCGTTGCATGCGGGCAAGGCTAGATCGTGCGGCCCGTTGATCTGATCCCGCAGGCGCTCCAGGCGCCGAATGTCGAGCGCACCGGGCAGCAGCAGGCGCTGCAACCCTCGATCGCGCAACAGGCGTTCGCGCAACAGCTGCAACGGACCGCCGGCGAGCGGCCGACCTTGGTGCAGGCGCCGCAGGGCGTTGCGGGCGCGCGCGCTTCGCTCATCGATGCGGACGAGCGCGGGGAGCGGCGCCCGGAGCGCAAGCGCGGCCGTGCGCGGCGACCCGGGACGGAGCCTGCGCCGGCCGGCCCCGCGTCCGAGCGCGGGGCCGGCGACGCGGCGGTGGAGCCCGGGACGATGCTCGACATCACGGTCTGATGCCGCGGAAGAAAGGGCCGTGACGACCTTCGGCGCGGCGCAGTTGCTGGTCGATGTGCTGCTCCTCTTCCTCATCCTGGTCATGCTCGCCGGACGGGCATGGCGCCGCGGGCGCGGCGACTCTCAGGCGAGCGAACATGAGGCGTACCGCGACATGAGCGCGACGCTCGCCCAGCTCATCAGGGAGATGAAGGGCGAGATCGCGGTGTCCCAGGACCGCCTGACCGAGAAACAGCTCGAGCTGCAGCGGGCCATCGGCGCGGCCGACGAGCGTCTCGCGGCGCTCCAGTCCGCCGCGGCGGCGCCGCTCGCCGTGCCGCGAATCGCGGGCGTCGTCGAGGCCCCGGCCGCGGCTCCGGCAAGGCAGCGCGCGACGCCCGCCGTGCCGGCCCCGCTCGACGAGCCGGAGCCGGGCGAGGAGCGACGCGAGCGATACCGCCAGGCGCTCGAGTTCTCGGAGAAGGGCTGGAGCGCCCTTGACATCGCGCGCGTCACGAAGCTGCCGCGCGGCGAGGTGGACCTCCTGATCCGCACGAAGGGCCGGCGGGGCTGACGATGGAGCCCGCGGGCGTCGCACCGCTGCTCAACGCGCAAGGTCTGCCCGTTCAGCTGCTCGTGCTGGGGGATCGGCAGTTCGCCGATCTGGCCGGGACGCTGTCGACGGGGCAGTTGATGCAGGGCCGGGTGACCGAGGTGTTCCCCGACGGGAAGGCGATCGTCAACTTCCGGGGGATTCCCGTGACCGCCGAATTGAAGGGGATCGCGATGTCCCGCGGCGAGGTTATCACCGTGCTGGTCAAGGATCTCGCGGGCACGCCGACCTTCCAGCTCGTCCCGCCGCCATCCGTGTCCGCGGCGTCCGCCGGTCTGGCGTCCCCGGCCGGCGCGCTCGACGATCCGGTGAGCGCCCTGCTCCGCCAGCTCGACCTGCCGCGGGACCCTTTCCACGCGACGATCGTCCGGACGTTGCGCGAATACGGCGTCGCCGTGTCGCGCGAGGCGGTCCTCGCCGTCAAGGAACTCGCGGTCCGCCTGCCGGCGCTGCTGTCGCCGTCCGCGCGGTCCTCCATCGCGGGATCGGCGCCGGCCACGCGAACGGACTCGGGGGCGGCGTCCGCCCCGTCGGACTTCCCCTGGGCCGGAAGTGCTCCGGCGGTTGCGCCATCCGTGGTTCCGCCGTTTGAACCGATCGTCTCGCCCGGGGGCGGGTGGCCGGAGCTTCCGCCGCAGCCGGCGTCCGGGTCGGCCGTCCCCGTGATGGCGCCTGCCGCGTCCCCCTACGAGGCGCTCTTGACCGCGGCGGCCCGTGCGGCCTTGCGGTCCGGGGGGGCGCTCGAAACGACGGCGCAGATCATCCCGGCGGTTTCCGCGGGGACTTCGAAGGCTCCCGCGAGCCCCGCCGCGTACGTGCCTCGTCCGGCACCGGATGGATTCCCCGCGGCTTCCCCCTCCGGAGAGTCGGCCGCTCCATCGGGTCCGGGGAGGGCCCCGGCCTCCTTCGAAGGGTCCGCGTTCGCTTCGGCGCCCGCGCCGGTTGAAGCGGCGCTTGCTCGCGGATACACGGCGGGCCGCGCCGTGCCCCGTCTGGCCGCTCAATTGCCGCGAACCGCGACGGTGGCGCCGGGCTCGGTGCCCGCCCTGAGCTCGGCCGAAGGGCAGGCGCCCCTGCCCCGGTCCGTGCTCGCCCCGCGCG
>CAYHEI010000094.1:0-4022 GCA_964355385.1 uncultured bacterium
GACGCTCTTCCGATCTCCCGAACGGATCGCTGCCGAGGACGCCGAAGACGCACCGCTCGTCGTCGCAGTAGAACGGCATGAACGTGACCGTGTACTGCCGGCCCGCCAGGAGGTTCTCGGCGTACGGCCCCCGGACGAAGAACTTGCCGGTGAGCCCCGCCGTATCCCCGTGGTGGGCGTACCCTCCCGGCGCCGGGAAGGTGAAGACGGGCGGCAGGGGGGGAGGAGGGAACTGCGGATCCATGGTCGAGCTCGCGACGCTCGGGCCGAGCTCCATGTCGCGCCCCGCGTGGTATTCCGCGCGCCACAGCGCGACCGCGTCCCAGACCTCCCCCGTGGGCGTCGTGGTCGTGAGGTTCAGGCGGGCGGTGGAGTCCGAAAACGGGCGGGACACCGCGTCGGACGCCTGCGTGTACGATTGCGCGAAGCTCCAGCTCGTGAGCGCGACGCGCACGCCGGGCGCGAGCGGGTTGCCCAGCTTGACGTTCTGGCGCAGCGCGAGTCCCGCCGTGTCGGTGAAATCGTCGCTGTAGGTCCCCTCCGCCTGCTTGATCATGGGCGCCGCCTCCGGGCGGGATGCCGCGCACAGGCCGGCCAGGAGGATCGTCGCGCGGACTTGACAACGAAAGGGCATCAACGCCTATCATACATTCCTAGACCCAGGCACATGATTGAAGTAAACGGCCTCTCCAAGACGTTCGGGACGACGACGGCGCTGCGCGACGTATCCTTCACGGTCGCGCGCGGCGAGATCGTCGGCCTGCTCGGCCCCAACGGCGCGGGCAAGTCCACCATGATGCGGGTCCTCACGGGGTACATCCCCCCCACGTCCGGAACGGCCCGGGTGGCCGGGTTCGACGTCCAAGAGCGCCCCCTCGAGGTCCGCCGGCGCATCGGCTACCTGCCGGAGACGCCCCCGGTCTACGCGGAGATGACCGTGCTCGGCTACCTCCGCTTCATCGCGGAGCTGCGCGAGCTCCCCCGGGGGGAGATCGCCGGGCGCATCCGGGCCGTGATGGCGCAGGTCGGGATCGCCGCGGTGTCCCACCGCGTCATCGGGCATCTCTCCAAGGGGTACCGGCAGCGCGTCGGGCTGTCCCAGGCCCTCCTGCACGATCCCGAGCTGCTGATCCTGGACGAGCCGACGGTCGGGCTGGACCCCAAGCAGGTCGTGGAGATCCGCTCGATGATCCGCGAGCTCGCCGCGAAGCACACGGTCGTGCTGAGCTCGCACATCCTGCCGGAGGTGAGCGCCATCTGCACCCGAATCATCATCATCGATCGGGGGCGCATCGTGGCGATCAACACCCAGGACGAGCTGGAGCGGAGCCTCAAGGGCACGCAGAGCCTCCACGTGGCGCTCAAGGGCCCGGAAGCCGAGGTCGAAGCGGCCGTCCGCGGGCTCGCGGGCGTGGCGTCCGTCAAGCTGCTCGGCACGCGGGACGGCGCCGCCGCGTGCACGGTGGAATCCGAGCGGGGCCGGGACGTGCGCGAGGAAGTCTTCAACCTCGCCGCGCAGCGCCGCTGGCCCATCATGGAGATGCGGCCGGAAGCCATGAGCCTGGAAGAGGTCTTCCTGCGCCTGACCACGCAGGAAGTCGTCCAGCCGTGAGGCGCGTCTGGGCGATCACCCGGCGGGAGCTGGTGGGCTACTTCTCGTCGCCCGTCGCGTACATCATCTCGGCGGTGTTTCTCCTGATCTCGGGGTACTTCTACACCATCGTGATCTCCTACACGCGCGAGGCCAGCCTGCGCTTCCTCTTCAACAACATGGCGATCACCTGGCTGCTGGTCGCGCCGATGCTGACGATGCGCCTCTTCGCCGAGGAGCGCAAGCTCGGCACGTTCGAGCTGCTCATGACCTCCCCCATCCGGCTGTACGAGCTGGTCCCGGGAAAGTTCCTGGGCGCCGCGCTGCTTTTCTTGGGCATCCTCGGGGTGACGCTCCAGTACCCGCTGTTCCTCCTCGCCTTCGGCAGCCCCGACTTGGGGCCCCTCGCCGCCGGATACCTCGGCTTCACGCTCATGGGGCTCGGCTTCCTCGCGGTGGGGACGTTCGCCTCGGCGCTCACCGACAACCAGATCGTGGCGTCGGTGATCGCGTTCGGCATCCTCCTGGGCATCTGGATCATCGGCTGGGCGGGAGATCTCGTGGGCGGCCCGCTCGGCATGTTCCTGCAGGGGCTCGCGCTCATCGAACGGCTGGACAACTTCGTGAAGGGCGTGCTGGATTCCGGCGACGTGCTCTACTACCTCACCGTGATCGGCGTCTTCCTCTTCCTCACCGTCCGCGCGCTCGACTGGAGGCGCTGGTGAACGCGCGGGAGCGCTGGCCGGTCTGGGCGGGGATCGCGGGCGGCGCGCTGCTGTTCGCGTGGATGACGATGCTCCTCATCTTCGTCCCCCCCGCCTGGGTGTCCTGGACGACGGGCCTCGCGGGGCTCGCGCTCCTGGGCGCCTACGCCGCCGTCAACCGCGCGGCGCTCGTGCGGACGGCGTTGTCCCCGCAGCTCCGGTACGGCAGCAACGCGTTGCTGTTCACCGCGGCGGTCGTGGCCATCGCGGCGCTGCTCAACGTGGTCGCGACCCGGCACAGCGCGCGCGCGGACCTGACCGCCAACCGGTTCTTCAGCCTCTCGGACCAGACTCGCAAGGTGCTCAAGAGCCTGAACCGCAAGGTGAAGGTCACGGCGTTCTTCAAGTCCGGCAGCAAGGAGATGAACCAGCTCCGCGACCTGCTCAAGGAGTACCGGCACGTCTCCTCGCAGCTCGAGGTCGAGTTCGTGGATCCCGACCAGAAGCCCGCGCGCGCCCAGATCTACAAGATCACCGCGATGAACACGACGATCCTCGAATCCGGGGCCAAGCGCAAGGACATCCTCCCGCACGAGCTGTTCGGCTACCAGTTCCAGGGCCGGCAGCCGCAGCAGGAGTTCAAGGGCGAGTCGGTCATCACCGCGGGCCTCCTCTCGGTGAGCTCGGACAAGCAGCTCACGGTGTACTTCCTGGAGGGCCACGGCGAACGGAGCATCGAGGACTCGGGCGAGAACGGTCTCTCCGCCTTGAAGCAGCAGCTCGAGCGCGACAATTACGTCGTCAAGAGCGTGAATCTGGTGAGGGAAGGCAAGCTGCCCGCCGACGCCGAGCTGATCGTGGTGGCGGGGCCGCGGCGGGTCGTGCCGGAGCCGGAACGCAAGGTCCTCGAGGCGCACCTGGCCAAGGAGGGGAAGCTGCTCGTCCTCCTCGACCTCGACACCTCGGCGGGGCTGGAACCGCTCCTGACGGCGTGGGGCGTCACCCCGCTGACCGGCATGGTCGTGGACCCGCGCAGCTACTACTACTTCGGCGGGCCGTTCGTGCCGATCCCCGCGTACAAGTACCACAAGATCACCACGGATCTGCAGAAGCAGAACGTCGGGTCGGTCTTCCCGGGCACCCGCGCGCTCGCGGCCGGGAAGATCGAGGGCGCGACCGTGGACGCGCTGCTCGAGACGACCGCGGAGTCTTGGCTCGAGTCCAACGCCAAGGGCGGGCCGCCCAAGCGCGACGCGGGCGAGAAGCGGGGTCCCCTGGCCATCGGCATCGCCGTCAGCATGATGCCGAAGCCGGTGCCGCCCGACCCCAAGGCGGAGACGCCCCCCGAGCCCCCGCGGCCGCAGCCCAAACTGGTCGCCTTCGCCGCCGTGGACTTCCTCGCGAACAAGATCCGGTCGGTGTCCGACGGGAACTTCGATCTGTTCGGCAACGCCGTGAACTGGCTCGCCGGGTCCGAGCTGACGATCTCGATCCGGCCCAAGGAGCAGGACCAGCGTCGGCTGTCGCTCGACAACGTGAAGGCGAACCTGATGGGCTACACCACGATCGTCTTCACGCCGTTGGCCGTCATCCTGCTCGGCGTCTTCCAGTGGTGGCGCCGCCGAAAACTTTAGTGGAGGGGGCGGCCTTCGCGATCACGGCCGGACAGGGCGGCGCAGCCGCCCTGTCCGGGGGCCCCCGGTGCGCCGGGGGGGGGGTGCGCGGCG
>CAYHEI010000094.1:4032-8955 GCA_964355385.1 uncultured bacterium
GGGGGGGGCTTCGGCTATCCCGCGGGCAGTGGGGGGCGCCGCCCCCGTGGCCGCGGACCTCGCTTCCGCTCGGTCCGTATGACGCTGCGTACATGAAACGGCTCATTCCAACCCTGGTCTCGATTCTGCTGCTCGCCGGGCTGGGCGTGTACGTCTGGAAATACGAGAGCACCCCCAAGTCCACCGAGCAGCCCCGGGAACACCTGTACGACGCGACCGCGGGGGAAGTGGTGCGCTACACGACCGAGGATACCGAGAAGCAGCGCTCCATGACGGTCGAAAAGCAGGCGGACGGCTCCTGGTGGATCACGGCGCCCGGCCGGTACGAGGCCGATCCGGACGCCGCGGCGGCGATGGCCATGCACATCGCCAAGCCGGAGATCGAGCGCAAGCTGGACCCCCAGACGGACCTGACGCCCTACGGCCTCGACAAGCCGAAATTCAAGGCCTCGTGCGTGCTCAAGGACGGCAAGAAGAAGGCGATCCTGATCGGCGCCAAGAATCCGACCGGTAGCGGCTACTTCGGCATGGAGGAGGGCGGCAAGGACCTGGTCACCTTCGCCGCCTGGAGCACGGAGCAGATCAAGAAGACCCTGATCGACCTGCGCAGCAAGACCCTGATGAAACTCGAGCCCGCGGAGGTCTCCCGGATCGAGCTGGTCCGCAAGCGGGAGCGGCTGGAGTTCAAGCGGGAGGGGGCGGACGCCTGGCGCATGACGGCACCGCTCGACACCCCCGCCGACCGGTACACCGTGGACGCGCTCCTCGGCGACCTCAAGGGCCTGCGGGGCATCGAGATCGTGGAGACGCCCAGCGCGTACTCCAAGTACAAGCTGGACCAGCCCGCCGCCGTCATCACCCTTTACACCGGCACGGGGACGGGCCAGAAGGTCACGCTGTCCAAGCCGAACCCCGCCGCGGACGAGGCGTACGCCACCAGCACCCGTCTCCCCTTCGTGATCAAGCTGGGCAGCGCGCTCGCCGTGGGCAACGCGACAAAGCCGCTGGAGGAGTTCCGCGACCGGCTGCTCCTGCAATCGGGCAAGGAGGACCTCACCAGCGTGCGGATCGCGGAGGGCGCGCTGGACATCGTCGCGGCCAAGGACGAGAAGGGCAAGTGGAGCGTCACCAAACCCGCCGGCGCGCAGGGCGGCACCGAGCTGGACGACATGCTCTTCGAGGTCGTCTACATCCGCGCCGAGCGGTTCGCCGACGACGCGCCCAAGGGACTCGGCAAGTACGGCCTCGAGCCGGCTCGGCTGGCCGTCACCGTCGCCGGCGCGAAGGACAAGAAGCCGTTCACGTCCTCGTACCGCCTGGGGACTCGCACCGGCGACCGCGTCTTCTTGAAGATGAACGACCGGCGAGAGGTGGTCGAGGTCCGCAAGGACCTCCTCGACAAGGTCGAGCGCTTCGTCGCCAAGGTCCGCTCGCCCATGGCGCCTGCGGCTTCCGCCACGCCCGCCTCCGGTTCCGCTCCCGCGAAGAAGTAGCGGCCCCGACGCGGCCCTTCGCGCCCTACACCGCCACCCACCGGCTCGACTGGGAGGCGCTGCTCCGGAACCTCCGCCGGCAGGAGACGCCGAAGCAGGTTCACTTCATCGAGTTGTTCCAGGACTACGAAATCGAGGAAGCCGTGGACAAGCGGTACGGCGTGACGGCGGGACTCGACCGGAACGCCCCGGACCACTGGTTCCGGCGTTGCGTGGCCATGCAGCGGTTCCTGGGCTACGCGTACGTGCCGGTGGGGCTGCTCTCGCTGGACACCGGCGAGAACTTCAGGGCCCGCGACACGGCGGTGGAAGCGCGCACGGGCGGCCGCTCCTGGATCAACGAGGCCCCCGGGCCGATCACGTCGCGGGCGGACTTCGAGCGGTACGCCTGGCCGGACGGCCGAACGTGGGACACCCGGGCCCTGGAGTGGTACGAGCGGCACCTGCCCGACGACATGTGCCTCGTCGCGCGCCAGGGGCACTTCTGCGAGTACCTCTGCTGGCTCATGGGATACGAGACCTTGTGCGTCGCCCTGCACGAGGAACGCGAGCTCGTGCAGGCGATCGCCGCGAAGGTCCTCGAGCTGGAAGAGGCCGCCACCCGGGTGCTGCTCCAGTCGAAGCGGGTCAAGATCCTCTGGGCCAGCGACGACCTGGGGTTCAAGACCGGACTGCTCTTCAGCCCGGCCGACATGCGCGCGTTCGTCTTTCCCGGCCACCGGCGCCTGGCGGCCCTGGCGCACGCCGCGGGCCACCCGTATCTCCTGCACGCGTGCGGCAAACGCGAGTCGATCCTGGAGGATCTCTTGGAGGACGTCAAGGTCGACGGCCTGCACTCCTGGGAGGACACCATCGAGGCCGTGACCGACGCAAAGCGCGCCTACGGGAGCCGGGTGGCGCTGCTGGGAGGCATCGATCTCGATTTCCTCTGCCGAGCCGAGGAGGAACAGATCAGGCAACGCGTCCGGGACACGCTCGCGATCTGCCAGCCGGGCGGCGGGTACTGCCTGGGGACCGGCAACAGCGTGGCGAACTACCTGCCGGTGGATCACTACCTCGCCATGCTCGACGAAGGGAGGCGCTTCGCGGGCTGAGCCCGCGGTCGGGCGGCTACCGGAGCGGGATCAGGTAGGTGATCGTCTTGCCGCGGTCGTAGAGCTCGATGATGTAGGGAGCGGCCCCCGCGTGTCCCCGAAGCGCCGCCGTCAGCGCCGGATAGACCCGGATGATGCCGACATAGATGGACGGCATCCCCCGGAACGGAATCTCGGCGACCAGGCAAGGGCCGCGCTTCAGCGTCCGGACCTTGAGCCGGCCTGATGGGTCTTTGAGCCGGCGACGGTCGGAGTCCGCGATAACGGCACCCACCTCGGCGCGCAGCTGTGCAGTCGGCACCTCGCGGGGATTGTCCCGGAAGAGGCCGTAGCCCCGCAACGGCCCCACCTCGCGCGCGCGCAGGTCCGCGTCCACCGCACGCATGGTCCGGGGCGTCTGGGCATAGCTGCCGGTCTGCTCCACGTAGACGAGGGTCAGCGGTCCGACTTGCTGCTCCACGACCACCACGGGCCGGAACATCCCGTACCACCAGGCGGCCGCGGCCAAGGCGGCGACCAGCACGAGCACGACCACTCCGGCATTCTTCAGCGTCTTCATCGTACGTCCAGCTTGGTGATCAGCTATCGCGCGTGGCGTCGGCGATGACGATGACCGCCGGTGACTTGCAGATAGAGAGCCAAGCCAAGACCAGCCAGCGCGACCAACCCAAGAAATCCAACCCCAAGCCATGCATGCGGGTTCATGTTCATACCTTATGCCCTCCAATCCTTCCGGTCAACCAGATGCTCGCCATGAACATCAGCGCTCCAACAGCCATTCCAGCCGCGTCCAGCCGGACGCGTTGACCAACGATCGTCACATCCGCAACCGCACCAACGATTGCCGCGAGAGTCAGTTGGTCAAGGAGATCCGCGATCCTCTTAACTTGGTGTTTGGTCATCTCCCATTCCTCCTGCCTCTACCATAACTCGCCCCGTCGGCGGTGGAAGCCGGTACATCCTCAGTTTGCCAACGTGTGGGCGAAGCGAAATCGGGGGCGGAACAGCCGTATGCTAGTCCCCATGCTTTCGGCCCAGGCGCAGCGGACGGAGATTACGTACCGGTACGAACGGTACCGGGCGGTGTCGTCGGGCATCCTCGAGTCCGCGGCGTCCACCTTCCTCCTGCTGATCGCCGTCCGCCACTTCAACGCGGACTCGGCGACGAAGGCGGTGATCGCCGCGGGCGGGGCGCTCGGGCTCCTCCTCACGCCGTTCACCGTGTCCCTGGTCGCCGCCCTCCGGCTCCCCGCCTCCCGGGTGGCGTCGTGGATGGCCTACTTCGGCGCGGGCTGCTACCTCGTCGCGGCGGCGGTCCCCGTGCTGCCGATCTTCGTCGTCTGCAGCGTCGGCGCCCTCACGGCGGCGCTGGCGATGGTCCCTCTCTTGACCCACATGTACCAGGAGAACTACCCGGGCGGGGAGCGCGGCGCGCGGTTCTCCCGGACCACGATGATCCGCATCGCTTCCGCCGCCGGGTTCAGCTGGGCGGGAGGCGCCTTCATCTCGGGCCATCTCGAGCGATTCCCGTGGCTCCTGCTGGCGTTCGCGGCGTCCATGGGGCTGGCGGGGCGCTGGTTGGCTCGCATCCCCACGGGCCGCCTCTCCGAGGAAGGCGGCGCGAACCCTTTCCGCGCCTTCCGGTACATCCGCGAGGACCGGGTGTTCCGGATCACGCTGGTCTCCTGGATGCTGATGGGCATCGGCAACCTCATGATGTGGCCGCTGCGCGTGGAGTACCTCGCGAACCCGAAGTACGGGCTGGGGTTGTCCGCCGCCGCCGTCGCGATGCTCACCGGGGTCATCCCCAACGTGACGCGCTTCATGATGAGTTCGGTCTGGGGCGCGCTGTTCGACCGGATGAACTTCTTCGCGCTGCGCGGCGCGATCAACCTCGGGTTCGCCTTCGGCATCCTGGTGTTCTTCACCGGGGATTCGCTGCCGTGGCTCGTCGTCGCGGCCGCCATCTACGGCGTCGCGAGCGCGGGCGGCGACATCGCCTGGAGCCTGTGGGTCACCAAGATCACCAGCCCCAAGCGGGTCGCCGACTACATGTCGGTGCACACCTTCCTGAACGGCGTGCGCAGCGCCATCGCCCCCTTCCTCGCGTTCAGTTTCGTCGAGGGGCTGCCCATCCGCTGGCTCGGCTGGATCTGCGCGGGGCTCATCGTCCTGGCGACCGTCATCCTGATCCCGGACATGCGGCAACCCGTGCGCCGCCGACCCGAACCGCTGATCGAGGAAGTGCCCGACTAGAGCGGCGCGGGAAGAGCGAGAAGCGCCTCGACGCCGAGGCGCAGCTCGGGACCGGAGAAGTCGAGCTGGAAGCGCGTGTC
>CAYHEI010000095.1:0-8923 GCA_964355385.1 uncultured bacterium
CGAGGAAGCCGTCGAAGTAGCCTGACACGTTGAGCAGGCCGCAGGGCTTGGCGTGGATCCCGAGCTGCGCCCACGTCACCGCCTCGCAGAGCTCCTCCAGCGTGCCCCACCCGCCCGGCAGCGCGACAAACCCGTCCGCCAGCCGCTCCATCTCCGCCTTGCGTTCGTGCATGGTGCGGACGATCAGTGTTTCCGAAAGTCCCGTATGCAGGACGGCGCGGTCGAAGAGCTCGGGAAACACCCCTGTGACATTGCCCCCGGCCGCGAGCGCGGCGTCGGCGAGCGTGCCCATCAGCCCGATATTGCCGCCCCCGTAGACGACCCCGATGCCCTCGCGCGCCAGGAGTGTCCCCAGGGCCGCCGCCGCCTGGCGGTACGCGGGGTCGGCACCGTGACTGGAGCCGCAGTAGACGCACACTCGTCTCATCTCGGGTGGCCCACAGTATAGGGGAGGAAGTGCGTGCGGCCACCAGCCATGGGGGAGAAGGGGGGTGAGGGTGGAGACCACGGCCAGGATAAACAGGTGTCCGCCGTCACTTGGCTTTGTCAACCCGATAGGAGTATGGTGGGCGCGATGTTTGTCCGGCGGTTCTCGGTCGTCACGATCCTCATCAGTACCCTCGTCCTCGTTGGCGGCAAGGCGGGAGCCGACGCGTGGGATCCGGGGGACGACGCGCCGGGCGGGGCCACGGCGCTCACGCCCGACTACCCTCCGCAAACTCACGGACCGCACACGCTCGGTGGCACGGACACGGCCGACTGGTACGCGATTCCGATGACCGCGGGCGAGAAGTACACGTTTACCAACCTGCCGCGCGTCGAGTTGTACAGTGACGCGGGCGGGACGAACCAAGTTGCCGCAGGCGGTCAGAACATGACGTTTACCGCGCCCTCCTCGGGGACGTACTACCTCAAGGCCATGCTCGAAACGGGGTCGGGGACTTCGTGGAGTGGCAGCTTACAGTACTTCCACGCCGCGATCGTCTCTTACACAAACTCGGTGCCCCTCTCACCGTCCCGGGGAACACTGTTTCAGATCGTCTTCACCGTGACCAACGTGGGCGGCATCGACGTGACGGACCTTTATGCGGACCTCTGGGTGACCTGGCAGGATGGGGGCTCGGCGTTTCAAGTCAGCGGTCCCTCTCCGGCTCCGTCGCCGCTGTCCGCCGGAAGTTCGTGGTCGTTCACTTGGACCTTCTCGGCGACCGGTGGGGGAGGCATCGGATTCGGTACCAACGCGTGGGGAACCCGGCTTGGACAGAATGTCCACACCCCCAACGGAACGCAGGTCGACATCATGGCGCCGGACGCGTGGGACCCGGGTGACGACACGCCGGGCGGGGCGACGGCGATCACGCCGACGCTCGTGTTTCAGCAGCACGGGCCGCACAGTATGGGCGGAGCGGATCAGGCCGACTGGTACGCGGTGTCCATGACGATGGGAGAGGTGTACCTGTTCGGCGGCCCGCCGCGGTACGAATTGTACAGCGACATCGGCGGAACGAACCAGGTGGCGATGAACGACTGGGGGATGATGTTCACGGCGCCTTCCTCCGGGGTTTTCTATCTCAAGACTTCCTTGAACCCCTGGTCGGGGCCGACGTGGAACGGCGATCTGCGCTACTTCCGCGCCATGCTCTTCGCGTACGAGCCGCCGGAGCAGGCGGCGCCGGTGGGATCGTGGATCACGCTCTCGTTTACGCTGAGCAACATCGGGGGCGTGGACGTGAACGGGATCACCCCGCAGATGTGGGTGGAGGGGATGGACGCCGGGAAAGCGGAGTACCGGTCCGGTCCGACTCCGCCGGGGCCGGTGAACCTGCTGCCCGGCGCATCCCAGGTGTTCTCCTGGACGTACTCGGTGTCGGGGGAAGGCAATGTCCGGTTCACCTTCTCGGCCGCGGGAACGGAGCAAAGCGGCGGCCAGATGGTGTTCGCTCGCAACGAGCGCGACCAGCAGCTTGGCGGGCCGCCGAACCTGAACGTGTCGCTCTCGTTCGTGCCCGGCCAGGTGATCACGGGTGGATCGGCGGACGTGATCGTGACGGTCGAAAACGCCGGCGGTCGGGTTGCCGGGAACGTGCTTCCGTACCTCAACGTGGATTGGAATCCGGCCGGGATCGCGGCGATGAGCGGTCCGGAGCCGGCGCCGCCGGTGACGTTGAACCCGGGCCAGGCGCAGGCGTTCACGTGGTCGGTGACCACGGCGGGGGGCGATAGCATCTCGTTCAGCGCGAGCGCGACGGGCATCGATGCCGGGACCGGCACGACCGTCTTTGGGTCGAGCTGGGGGCAGTCCGAACTCGACGTCGTGCCGGGGGGCGCGGACGGGGCGCTGCTGGCCATGCTGGAGTTTCCCAACTATCCGCGGAACGGCCCGCCGTGCGTGGGTGACCTGCTGGTGATCGGGATGACGGTGGAGAATACGGGGAGCGTGGACCTGACGGACGTGGCGGGGGCGCTGCAGGTCAACGCGGGGCCGCCGAACGCCGTGTTGATGGGGGGCCCGGTGCCGGCGGGGCCGCTGACGCTCGCGGGGGGCGGAGCGACGCGGTTCGACTGGACGTTCTCGATCGTGGGCGACGGATCGCTGGTGGACTTCACGTTCACCGCGACGGGGATCGACAGCGTGACGTTCCAGAACCTGTTGGTGGCCTTGCCGATGTCGGGGACGATCGAGGGACCGCCGGTGCTGACGGCGGGGTTCGGGGCGCTGCCCGGGGCGGTGAGCGAGGGGTGGATGTTCCAGGTCACGCTCAGCGTGTCCAACTCGGGGGAGCGGCCTGCGGCGGGGGTGCGGGCGGAGCCGCCGCGGGTGGAAGGGAGCGGGAGCGTGTTCCTGGTGAGCGGCCCGGGCAGCGCGTCACGGGAGATCGACACGGGGAGCGCGACGGAGTTCGTGTGGACCTTTGAGGCCCGCGCGGCCGGGACGGTCAGTTTCGGGACCACGGTGACGGGGGTGGTGTACGACTGCGGCACGCCACTGCCGCTGGTGGCCGCGCAGTCCGCCGCGGTGACGATCGCGCCGTGGCCGGCGCCGGTCTTGACGGCCACGCCGCAGAACCAGCAAGTGGCGCTGACCTGGACGTCGGCGCCGCCGGGACTCAACCCGGTGAATGGATACGAGGTCTTCTTGAGCTTCACTCCCGGCATGGCGGGAGCGCCCGTGGCGTTCCTGGGGACGGGTGTCACCACGTGGACCGACAACGGGTTGGCGAACGGGACGCTGCACTATTACCACGTGCGCGCCGTGGACACGATGGGGAATGCGGGGCCATTCAGCGGGGAGGTAGCCGTGCAGCCGTCAGACGCGATCGTGAATCCACCGCCGTGCCTGACGGTGACCCAGCTGGGGAACTCGAACCGGGTGTGGCTGGACTGGTGCTTCGCGCCGTCCGGGACGCACCCGGCGACGGGGTACGCCATCTACCGCAACACGTATCCGGGAACGGGGACGTCGGCGGGGGCGATCCAGGTGCTGCCGGCGTTCAGCGACGACTTCCTGGACACGCCGCTCACCTCCGGGGTGTTCTGGTACCACGTGCGGGCGATCGGGTCGCTCTCTGACCCCTCGCCGCTTTCCAACTCGATCTACATCAGCGGCATGCCGCCCACGACACCGGGCAACCTGTCGGCGGTGGGGCAGCCGGGTCAGATCGCGCTGAACTGGGATCCCTCAGCGCCGGGTTCGTACCCGGTGGCGGGGTACGTGATCTACAAGGCGACATTCCCGATCGGCTACGGAGTTCCGCCCGCCGCGACGGTGTACGGGGTGACGGACTACACGGACATGGCGGTCATGACGGGCGTGACGTACTTCTACACGGTGAACGCGATCGACGACCGCCCCGTGCCCAACGAATCCGGCGCGTCGAACCAGGCCTCCGCAGTCCCCTCCGGCCCGCCGCCGCCTCCGCCGTGCCCCTCCGGGCCCGGGCTGATCTCGACGATCGCGGGGACGGGGAACAACGGCTACAACGGCGACGGGCAGCCGGCGACGAACGCTTGGCTCGCGGGTCCCCGCGGGGTCGCGGTGGACGGGATGAACCAGGTCTTCGTCGCGGATACCGGGAACCACCGGATCAGGCGGATCGGGACCGCGGGGAACATCTTCCTCCTGGCCGGGAACGGGACGCCCGGATTCGGGGGCGACGGAGGGCAGGCCACCGCGGCGCAGCTTGACCAGCCCTCCGGGATCGCGCTGGACGGGGCCGGAAACTTCTACATCGCCGACACGTTCAACCACCGGGTGCGCCGGGTGGACGCCGGGACCGGGGTGATTACCACCGTGGCGGGCAACGGGACGCCGGGCTTTGGCGGCGACGGCGGGCAGGCGACCGACGCGAACCTCTTGGTTCCCATGGACGTGGTGCTGGACGGGGCGGGCAATCTCTTCATCGCGGATTCCGGGAACCACCGCATCCGTCGGGTGGACGCGGGCACGGGGGAGATCTCCACCGTCGCGGGGTCGGGCGTCTTCGGCGACAGCGGTGACGGCGGACCGGCCACCGACGCGCAGCTCAATACGCCCATGGGTGTTGCCGTGGATGGTTCGGGCAACCTCTTCATCGCGGACTATTTGAACCACAGAGTCCGAAGGGTGGACATGGGCACCGGCGACATCACGCGCTTCGCGGGCACCGGGGCGATGGGCTACGGCGGGGACGGCCAGCCCGCGACCGACGCGACCATGGACAGGCCCTGGGCGATCGACCTGGATGGCGCTGGCAACGTGTTCATCTCCGACTCCAACAACAACCGGATCCGGCGGGTGGACGCCGGAACGGGACAGATCAACACCGTCGCGGGCAACGGCAGTCCGGGCTTCGGAGGCGACGGCGGGCCGTCGGATTCGGCAATGCTCGCGCTCCCCATCGGGGTCGCGCTGGATAGCTTGTGCCGCCTGGTGATCGGCGAACAGGATAATCAGCGCGTCCGCCGCGTCGCGATCGGGGTGAGCGGTGACGCCTGGGATCCCGGCGACGACAACTCGATCGGGGCGACGCCGCTGTGGCCGACGTTCGCCCAGCAGTTCCACGGCCCGCACACGCTGGGCGGCGCGGACACGACGGACTGGTTCTTCTTCTACCTGAACGCCGGCGAGAGCCTTCGTTTCAACCTGGGACTGTGTCCGCGGATGCGCATTTATTCCAACCCCTCCGGCGGGTCGCTCCAGGAGCAGTGGTGCGGGCTGACGTTCTCCGCCCAGACGTCCGGGACCTACTACCTCTCGCTGGGCGACACCAGCGGCGCGTACACGCTCGAGTACCACAAGGAAACGCTGGCCTCCGGCCTGCGGACGTCGCGCATGGCTCCCACGGAAGGGATGCCCTTCCAGGTGCTCTTCAGCGTGACCAACGCCGGGGCGTCCACGCTCACGGTCGTGACACCGTTCTTGTGGTCCGGCACGCCCGGCATGGCGGTCCAGCAGTCCGGTCCCACCCCGGCGTCCGTCACGCTGACGCCCGGGCAGACGCAGACGTTCATGTGGGGCTTCCTGGCGGGCTCCGCGACGGGGTACCTGTCGCTCTCGGCGTCCGCGACGGGCATGTCGGGCACCGTGATGTTCGGTACCGAATCGAGCTGGTCCACCGACGTGACCCCCGTGGACGCCTGGGACCCCGGGGACGACATCTCGTCGGGCGCGAGCGTGCTCGTCCCAACCCCCATGCCGCAGGCGCACGGGCCGCACGTCCTGGACGACCAGGACCCGGCGGACTGGTACCAGATCAGCATGACGCAGGGCGTCGGATACCGGTTCGACGGCGGGAACGGCCCGTACCTCGAGCTGTTCAGCGACCCGGGTGGCACGAACCGGGTCGCGGGTTCCAACTGGACGACGCTCACCTACGTGGCGCAGTCCACGCAGACGTACTACCTCAAGGCGACCCCGGCGTACGGCGCCTGGTGGTGGGGGTCTCTCACCTACTCCGCGCCGCCGCTCGTCGGAACGCTTGTCGCCAGCCCGCCCTCTGTTGACGTGGGCGAGTGGTTCACGCTCTCGTTCACCCTGTCGAACGCGGGGACGAACACCATCAACGGGATCACGGCGAACGCATGGCCCTCGTGCTGCGGCCCCGTGCCCGTGACGATGGTGGGTTCTCCCGCCCCAGGTCCGTACGCCTTGCTCCAGGGCGAGTCCATGATGTTGAACTGGACCTTCTCGGCGGACGGGACCGGCAACTTCTCGTTCACCGCGTCGGCGACCGGGACCGACACCGTCAGCGGGTGGCAGCAGACGATCGCCCAGGTCCCCGTCAATGTCTCGCAGGCCGACGTGTGGGACCCCGTGGACGACGTGCCCGGCGGCGCGACCACGATCACGCCGATGTACACCTCGCAGCAGCACGGGCCGCATACGCTCGACCCCTCCGACACGGCCGACTGGTACCAGATGTCCCTGACGGCGGGGGAGACCTACACGTTCAGCGGCCCGCCGCGCTTCGAGATGTACAGCGACGCGGGGGGCACGAACCAGGTCCAGAACAGCGACTGGGGCATGACGTTCACGCCGCAGTCCTCGGGCACCTACTGGCTCAAGACGACGACGAATCCCTGGTCGGGCCCCACCTGGAACGGCGATCTCTCCTACGCCCACGCGTCGCTGCTCTCGTGGCTCACCGTGTTCCCCCAGAACCCGGAGCGGGGGACGACGTTCACCCTCGTGCTGACGGTGTCGAACGTAGGCGGTGCGGTCATCGGCAGTTTCGGCGCCGGACTGAACCTGAGCTTCAACGGCGGCTCGGCGTACGAGGTCAGCGGGCCGGGGGCGCCGCCGCCGACCCTCGGTCCCGGCGCTGGCGCGTCCTTCACGTGGACGTACTCGGCCACGGCCGAGGGGGACATGGGCGCGAACGGGGGCGCGTTCGGCGACCGGCTTGGCCAGCCCGTCTCCACGGGGGCGGGGACGGGATTCTCCATCATGGCCCCGGACATCTGGGATCCGGGTGACGACACCCCGGGCGGCGCGACGACGCTCTACCCGCTGATCGCGATGCAGGTGCACGGCCCCCACGCACTGGCAGGCTCCGACGTGGACTGGTACGACGCCTACCTGACGGCCGGGAAGGCGTACCAGTTCGAGGGCCCGTCGCTCCTGACGCTGTTCGCGGGGCCGGGCGAGTCGAACCAGGTGGCGCAGAGCGGGGGGAATCTCGTGTACACCGCGGTTTCGAGCGGGACGTACCTGCTCAAGACGACCGTGAATCCGCCCTGGCAGCCTACATGGAACGGCGACCTGCGCTACCGCGAAGCCGTCCTGGTCGGTCTGGTGTCCGGGCCCGCCGCGGCGGCGGTGGGGTCGCTCGTGGAACTCGTCTTCACGGTCTCCAACGCCGGGTCGTCCGACGTGAACGGCATTCAGGTGCAGAGCTGGCCGAACGGTGGCGCTGCCCTCGCGCAGTCCGGTCCCGTTCCAGTCGGGCCCGTCAGCTTGCTTCCCCACACGACGCAGGCCTTCACCTGGACCTACTCGGTCACGGCGCAGGGCTGGGCGGGGTTCACGTTCACCGCCACGGGCATCGTCGTCGGGCTGGGCCAGGACGTGTCCGTGCGCGCTGACACATGGGTGGAGGTCGGCGGGCCGCCGCGTTTCCGCGTGGACTTGTCCATCGAGCCGAACCCCGTGCCGCTCGGTGGGGTGACGAGCCTGATCGTCACGGTGACCAACACCGGCGGCCGGCAGGCGTTCAACGTCGTCCCGCACCTCGACGTGCGCCGGGGCGACGTGTCTCAGATGAGCGGGCCCGTGCCCGCGGGCCCGGTGACGCTGGAGGCGGGACAGGCCAGATCGGAAGAGCGGACCCTCACGGCGGTGGGGACCGACGATGTCGAGCTCAGCGCGAGCGCAACGGGCAACGACGTCCAGGGCGGCGTGCCCGTCCAGACCGAGTGGAGCAACAACCGCCACGAGGGGAGAGTCAGCGTGACCTTGGTCGTGTCGAACGGCGCGCTCACCGCGCTGCTCACCAGTGTGTTGGTGGCCGATCCCGAGGCGGACCGGATTCCGTGCGCGGGCGAGTGGATGAACGTGATGCTCACGGTGAGCAACACCGGCGGCAACGACGTCGTGAACGTGATCCCGGCCATGAACCAGTACGCCGGGACGACGGTCCTCGAGTACCTCGCGGGCCCCGCCCCGACGGGCCCGGTGACGATCGCGCCGGGGACGGGAACCACGTTCAGCTGGACGTTCAGCTTCTCGGGGTCCGGGGCGATCGGGTTCACCTTCACCGCGACGGGGACCGACTCGGGCAACGGCGATCCGCTGAGCGTGGCGCTCTCGGCGGGCTTCGTCATGCCGGACCCGCCGGCGCTGTCGGCCGCCTTCGGCTCCCTGCCCGCGACCGTGAGCGTGGGGCAGATCTTCTCGGTCGCGCTGACCGTCAGCAACACCGCCGCGTTCTGGCCCGCGGACCAAGTGCACTGGGAACCGCCGCTGGTCGTCGCGGGCGGCGGGGCGGTATTGCAGTTGAGCGCCCCCTCCTCCGCGACGCTGCCGCTGTCCGGCTCGCAGGAAGACGGTGGCCAGCGCAGCGCCACGGTATTCGTGTGGACCTTCTCCGCCACCGGCGCCGGTCCGGTACAGTTCTCCACGACCGTCAACGGCGTGCAGTGGGGTTGCGGGACGCCGCTGGGGCCGATCCCGGCGTCCTCGGGCGTCGTGACGGTGCAGACGGCGGCGCAGCCGGCGATCACCGACTTCACGTTCGCCCCGGCGGCGATCTGCGCGGGCGAGCAGGCCGTCCTCACGGTGACGTTCTCGAACACCGGCGCCACGACCGCGACCAACCTCAGGTTCGAGCCGTGGAGATCCGCAGGCGGCACCAATCTGGGCGTCGTGTCGGTCAGCCCTCCCGATCTGCCCGGGCACGCGAGCTCGACGTTCGTCATGACGTTTGACCCGTCTTCCACACGTTTA
>CAYHEI010000096.1:0-8891 GCA_964355385.1 uncultured bacterium
GGGGGGGGGGGGGGCGCGGCGGGGGGGGGGGGCCCCCCCCCCGCCCCGCGCGGGGGGGGGGGGGGCGGGGCCCCCCCGCCCCCCCCCCCCCCGCCCGGGGCGATGATCGAGCCGGGCACGGCGGTCACCTATCGCATCGTGGTGACGAACGCCGGCGCCGCGACACTGACGCAGGTCGCGGTGACGGACACGGTCCCAGCGATCCTCACGGGCGTCGCCACGGACCAGCCCGGGGCTTTCGCGCCCGCCACCCTCACCTCCGTGACCGGCGGGACCCGGGTGGCATGGAGCGCGGCCGGGCCGAACTTCCCGCCCGGCTCCGCGCTCACCTTCACCATTACGGGCACGACGGGCCCGGGCTGTGGCGCGGCCGCGAGCGCATCGGCTTGGGTTTCGGCGGCGAGCGCGTGCGGCGCGACGGCGGTGCAGGCCGGCGCGGTGGGTTTTCAGCAGCCGGAGCCCGCGTTCGCCGTCACGATATTCCGGAGTCCTCCGGGCGTCGTGTTCGCCGCGGGAACGGCGGTGACCTACCGGGTTGTCGTGACGAACACGGGCACCGCGACGGCGACCGACGCGAGCATGAGCGGCACCGTCACCGGGGGCGCGCTGAGCGTCCTCGCGGCCGACCAGCCCCCGGGCTTCCCCGCGCCGGTTCTCGCGGACGTTCCGCCCACGGGTACGCGATTCGCGTGGAGTCAGGCCGGGCTGGCCTTCCCGCCGGGGGCGAGTCTGACCTTCACGCTCACGGGGTCCGTGGGCCCGGTGTGCGCCCCGGTCGACACCGGCGTGACCGTCTTCGTCACGCTGGCGACGGCGTGCGGAGTCTCGGCGACGACGGCGGCCGCGGCGGCGTTTTCGACGCTGCCCTCCGGCGCGGCATTCATCGTGAGCAAGGCACAATCGCCCGCGAATCCCGGCGTCGGAGACTTCGTGACCTACCGGATCGTCGTGACGAACGGGGGGGGCGCGACCTCCGAGACGGTCACGGTCACCGACACCGCACCCGCGATCCTCTCGCAACAGGCCGCGGAGGGTCCCTCCGTATTCGGGACAGCGGCCGCGACCGACCTCGGCCCCGGCGGCGTGCGCTGGACCTGGTCCGCTCCGGCTGCCTTGCCGCCGGGCGCGAGCTTCACCTTCACCATCACCGGCCGACTGGGGCAGCCGTGCCAGCCGACCACAGCCCGTGGGCCGGCGCTCGTGACCGTGTCATGGGCCTGCGGCGCGACGACGCTCGCCACCGGCGCGCCGAGCTTCACGGTCAGCGGCGCCGGGACGGTCTTCCGGGTGACGCTCGACGCAGATCCGCCGGCCGTCCGCCGGGGCGAACAGGTCGCCTTCACGGTCCGCGTGGAGAACCAGTGCGATGCCACCGTGTACAACGCCACGCTTTGGGACACGGTGCCGGCGGGCGCGACGCTCGCGCCCGCGAGCTGCGTTCCGGCTCCCGGGGCGACCTGCTATCTCGCGGGAACTCTCCTGTGGTGGGCGCTGCCTCCGCTCCCGCCGGGCGGCGCCGTGACGTGCCGGTTCACCGTATCGGCGACCGGCGCGAACGTGGAACCCTTTCCCGCGATGGCCGGCTTCACGATGACGCCGACGGGGTGGATGCCTCCCTCGCTGAGCTCGATCCCCATCGTGACGGTCATCGTGCCGGCGTTGTCGCTCGTGAAGTCCGTTCCCGCCACGATGATCACCCAGGACGAGACGACGTTCAGCCTGACGGTGAGTAATACCGGCGCCGATACCGCGTTCAACGTGTCCATCGTGGACGCCGTTCCGGCGCCGTTCCGGATTCCCTCCGCTCCGCCCGGTTCGGTCATGACGGGGCAAGTCGTCGCGTGGCGGTTTCCGTCGCTCGGGATCGGGGAGGCCCGGACCGTGACCCTGGTCGTGCGTGGCCCCCAGCTCGAGCGCGACTACGTCGTCACCAACGTCGCGACCGCCGAAGGCGTCAACCTGCACGGATACGCCGCCGCGCCGGGTTCCGGTCAGGCGACGGTGTCGCTCACCCCCCGGCTCGTGCTGCGGATCTTCCCCAACCCCTTCGCCCCCGCGATCGCCCACGGCGGCGCGATGAAGTTCCAGGGGCTGCCGGACGGGTCGGTGGCGACGCTCTATACGCTGACGGGCGCGCGGGTGCGGCGCCTCGAGGGAGTGGCCGGTCATGAGCTTCGCTGGGACGGGCGCAACGACGACGGCACGCCCGTGGCCACGGGGACGTATCTCTATCTCGTCGAAGCGCCGGACGGCGTCGGCGGCCGCCGCCGGATGCGCGGTAAAGTGGGAGTGGTGAGATGAAGAAAGTCTGCCGTGCCGTCGCGTCGGCCGTGGCCGTCGCGCTCGCCGTCGGCCCCGTTCGCGCGGCGGGCGGGCCGGGGAGCGCGTTCGGGGAAGCGCTGCGGCTCACCAACACGGCCTGGGCGCTGAGCATGAGCGAGGCGCTCGCCGCCTCGGCGGAGGGCGTGAACGCGGTCGCGCTGAACCCCGCGGGGGTGCTGGACACCGGGGTCACGACGCTGCACCTGACCCACGTCGTGTACGTCCAGCGGCTCGGCGAGGATTACGCGGCGTACGCGCAGCGGCTGCCCTTCGGGTCGGCGCTGGGCGTCGGCGTTCACGCCCTCTACGACGCGGGGACCATGCGCACGCTCGAGGACCCCGTGACGGGCGAGTACGCCGGCGAGGCCGGGAGCTACACGATGGGGTTCGCGGTCGGAGGCGCGGCGTACGCGATGGACCTCTCGCCCTTCCTGCCGTGGATCGACCGGCTGCGGCCGACCGGAGGCGTGGGGCTGCGGATGTTGGCGCAGCAGGTGGACCGCGCGCGGACGATCGGCTTCACGACGGACGTCGGCGTGCGGCTCCGGCTCGGGGGCGGCTTCCTCGCGGGAGGGGTGCTGCAGAACGCGGGGCTGGCGCGCGGCGAGGCGCGGCTGCCGCTGCAGTGGGTGACCGGCCTCGCGTGGCAAAAGGCGGGGGTCATGGGGGACCGCGACGCGCTGACCGCCGAGGTGGACGCGCCGCTCGCCGTGGACCGGCGGCTCGTGATCAAGACGGGGATCGAGTACCGCCTGCGCTTGGCGCAACTCATGTTCGCGCTGCGGGGGGGCTGGAAGCAGGAGAACGACACGCCGGGCGCGCCGGGGTTGACGGGCGGCGTCGGCTTCCGCTGGCTCATGGGGCGCACGCCCTGGGGTCTGGACTACGCGTACATTCCGTGGGGGGTGTTCGGGGGGATTCACGCGGCCTCGGTCACGCTGGGGCTCGTCCCGCCGCCGCCGCCCGCCGCCGACGAGGCGCCCGCGCCGCCGCCGGTCCTCGAGACTCCCGCGACGGCGTTCTACCCGCTCAAGGGGGAGCGCGCGCGCTACGTCGTCCGCGTCGCGTCGCCCGCGGAGCTGTCCGCGGTCCTCCTGGACGCGAACGGGGCGATCCTCATGACGCTGCGCGAGCGCGGTCCCGCGGAGGCGGGCACGGTGGAGGTGGCGTGGGACGGGCTCCTGTCGTCCGGGCTCCCCGCGCCGTACGACGCCCGGTACCGCATCCTCATCCAGCTCGGCGACCAGACGTACTACCAAGACGTCATCCCCCGCGGGGAATGATGGACGCGCGGCGGCGGATGGGCTCTCCCGAGTCGACCCAAGCCATCGAGGATTACCTCAAGGCCGTCTACAAGCTCTCCGCGCGCGGCGGGCCGCCGACCGTCGGCTCCGTCGCGGCCCGCCTGGGCGTTTCGGCGCCCTCGGTCACGAACATGGTCAAGCGCATGGCGCGGCTCGGCCTCGTGCAGCACGCGCCGTACGGCCGGGTCGTGCTCGCGCCCCGGGGCGAGCGGATCGCGCTGGAGATCATCCGGCACCATCGCCTCTGGGAGCTCTACCTGACCCGGCGTCTCGGGCTCCCGTTGGAGCGGGTGGACGCGGAGGCGGAGCGCCTGGAGCACGTCATGTCCGACGACATGGAGGACCGGATCGTCGCGCTGCTGGGGGACCCCGGGCTCGATCCGCACGGCGACCCCATCCCGCCGCGGCGCGGAAGCTTCCGGCCGCGCCCCGGGGGGCGCAAGCTGTCGGAGTTGCGCCGGGGGGAGGAGGGAGTCGTGACGCACGTGAGCGACAGCGATCCCGGCCGCCTGCGCCGGATCGCCGCGCTCGGTCTCTTGCCCGGCGCGCGGGTGCGGCTGCGCGCCGGCAACGCCAGGTCCAGGACGCTGACGGTGGATCTCGCCCGCGGCCGGCGGACCGTCGGACGCGACGCCGCCGAGCTCGTCCGGGTCGTGTCGGTCAGTTCCTCCGGCTTGCCAGCGTGACGAGGTAGCGCAGGACCGACTCGCGGTCGTCCGCCGTCAGTTTCGCCCGCTCGCGCATCTGGTCCAGCCAGCGGCTCCAGCGCTCGGCCGGATACCGGTCGGGCCGGGGCAGCGCGTGGCACGAGGAGCACTTCGCGACGTACCGCGCGCGGTCGGCCTCGAGGGAAGCGATCGTCGCGCCGGGCCAGGTCACGGCGGCCCGCGCCGCGTCGTCCGGCGTCGGATGGGGCAGCGAGGCGCAACCCGCGATGGCGAGAATGCCCGCGATCGTCGCCACCCTCACCCGCTCGGCCGCCGGGGTGAGGGCGGAACCGCGGTTCAGAACGGCAATGAGACCAAGAGGCGGGCGTTCACCCGCTCGAACTCGTCGAGATCCAGCTTCCGGCCCGGCGGGCTTCCCGCGGGGCGCTTGAGGGCCCGCAGTTGGAAGAGCGCCGACGCGGTGATCCAGAACTCGCCGGACGCGAAGTGCAGGACCGGACCGGCGAAGAGCGTCGCGTGTTCGAGCGCCCCTTCCACGAGCACCGAGGGCTGCCGGATCTCCGCGCCCGCCGCGAACCCCGGTCCAAAGGGGAAGGAGGCGGCCAGCACGTGCTCCATCTTCACCTCCTCCACTTCGAGCGAGCGGCCCGCCAGTTCCGCTTCGGGCTCCAGCACGGCGTTGTAGGCCACCAGCGCGGGCCCCACGGTCTTGTCCGCGATCAGCTTGAGCTCGAGCTCCAGCTCGTCGGTGTTCGCGGTCGCCTCGCCGTAGAGCGCGAATCCGAGCGCATCGGCGGTCGGGTCCGAAAGCTTATACTTCCATTCGGACGAGACGCCGTCGAAGTCGGCGGTCGTGAGGTCGTAACCGGGGAAGATCTCCTCCGTCACCCGGTGCCAGTTGAGGTAGTACGCGGACAGCAGCCGGTCGGTGACGCCCACCTCGAACTCGACCCGCTGGTCGAACCGCGAGTAGAGGCCCGCGCGGCCGTTCCGCCAGGTCGTCCAGAACTCGAGTTCATGCCGTCCCGCGGGCAGCACGGCGGATTCGTAGGTGTAGGCGAAGTTCCTCGCGTTCGGGAACGCGGACGACGACAAGCTGAGGGCGGCCGCCGCGGATGCGAAGAGCAGTCGTGATGGAGTCATGGTTCCTCCGATGTGGTTATGCCGTCCAGTATCGGGACGGGCTCAGGCGCCGGGCGCTCGTGGGCCTCCGGCCTGGGTGATCGCTCCACGGTCATGTTCAAAGGTCGTATCCGAAGTTAACCCGGACGAGGTTGTCGCTCGCCCGGGTGAGTCCGATCGCCAGTTGCGCGTGCATCATGAGACGGCTGGTCAGATGCCGCATGAGGACGGGGCCGAGGTAGTGTTCCTGCCGCGCGGGGGAGAGGCCGAAGGTCCGCGTGTCGCCGAGCGCGCCGTACAACTCCAGCCCGACGCCGGTGCCGCCCGCGTGGCCGCAGGGACACGCCGCCTCGCCGCCGGCGCAGTGGGCGCAGCGGCACCCGGGCATGCCGGTCTTGCAGGAACAACCGGCGTCTGTGCGGGACGGGACCAGCGCCATGCCGCAGTCGGGACAGTTTCCCGGCCCGGCCTGCTTGACGCTCGAGTGCATCGGGCAGGTGTAGGAGGTGGTCTGGCCGCCATGGGCGTGGATCATCCACATGACCCCCGCCGCGTAGCCGAACGCGGTGTCCGCACCCGAGACGTCGTCCTCGTTGATCCAGTTGAACGCCACGTTGACGGGCCCGAAATCCTGGGACAGGACCAGGCGGGATTCCAGGATGCGCTCGCGATCCGGTTCCCCCGCTGTCTCGGCGTAGGGCGGCCTGACCCATCCCGACACCTCCATCTTGAACCGCGTCGCGGGATCGAGATCCTCGAACTCGGCGTAGAGCATCGGGTTCAGCGGCACCGGGCGCTCGAACAGGCGGTACCGCGTTTCCCACCGGAATCCCGTGAAGCGGCGGCTCCCGGTGTCCGTGTCCTCGAAGGTTTCGATCATGAACTCGGTCGCCAGGCGGCTGGTGACTCCGTATTCGAGCTCCAGCATGTGCGAGAGGTAGTCTCCCTGGCCCTCCGCCCGACGGACGGACGACGGCGCGGTGAAGTCGTTCATCAGCATCAGTTCCATCTCACCGGCCTCGACGTTCGAGTTGTATGTCGTGAAGTATCCGCCGTTCGCGCCGCCATCCGCCGGCGCGAAGGTCCCGGCCGTGATGGCGGCGAGAGCGAGCCAGCCCAGCGGCGATCTCCTCGTATTCATGGCGCAGGTGTGACCTCCTGATGTCCCCCGATCGGGACGGGTTCAGGCGCCGGGCGCTGAGGGGCCTCCGGCCTGGTGACGGACACGCTGACGACCTGGACGATGCCCTCCGCTCCGGATGTCAGCAGCCAATCCCGGCCGTCGAACCCGATGACGATCCGGCGGCCGCAGCCTCGGCACTTGAGTTCGAGCCCTTCCGGCACGGCGCGCGCGAGCAGCTTGCCGCACGAGCACCGGCAGTCGGCGCGTTCCCTCACGGCCGCTCCGACCGCGCGGCCGCCTCGATCTGGCGGGCGAGGTTCCGCAGCTCGGCGTCCGGCTGCGCCTCGGCGCGCTCGCGCCGCCGCGACGCCAGCGACTGAATTGCCAGCAACTGCTCGTGGGCGGGGACCGGCTGGACCGCGTCGGCGAGGGGGCTCGCGGTCTTCCGCATGGGCCAGAACCGGTGGACGCCCTCGGCGGCCACGAGGAGGAGCGCGAGCTGCGGGAGCAGACCCTCCCAGGTGGGGAAGATCCCGGCCATGGGGAGGGACGGCAGCCAAGACCCGCCGTGCGCCGGGAGGAACCCGCCCGCCTGCAGCTCCCTGATCCCGTGGCCGGTGAAGCTGAAGACCATCGCGAACAGCAGGGCGCTGGTCACGACGAAGAACGGGCGGAGAGGAAGCCGCAGGCCGAGCTGGTACATCGCGATGGACACCAGGAGGAGCGCGATCGTGCCCAGGCCGAAGCCGATCCAGATGAGGTGCCCCTGCCCGGGCGCGCCGAAGGCCAAGCCATTGTAGAAGAGGACGGTCTCGACGCCCTCGCGGAACACCACGAGGAAGCCGACCCCCGCGAGCGTCAGGTGGCTCCCCGTGCGCGCCGCGACCTGGGCCTTGCGCTGGATGTACGCGTTCCAGCGCCCCGCGAGCGTGAGGCTGAGGATCCAGTGCGACATCCAGAAGAGGACCGCCGCGGCGAGGAGCTGGGAGAGGCCCTCGATCAGCTCCTGGGAGGCGGGGGAGATCGTGAGCAGGCGGCCCGCGACCCAGGCGAGCCCGAAGCTCGCGGCGACGGCCGCGCCGGCGCCCCCGTAGAGCAGCGTCGTCTTGTCGCGCTGGCCCACGCGGATCAGGTAGGTGGAGAGCGCGGCGAGCACCAGAATGACCTCGAAGCCCTCGCGCACGATGATGACGAACGACTGGCCCAGGGCGGCCGCGCCGGAAACGGGCGCGAGCGCCTCGGAGCCGGCCCGCCGGAGTCCCGCCTCAAGGCGGCCAAGGACGTCCCCGAGGGGCGCGCCCGCGGCGATCCGCTCGCGCAGCACCCCGAACTCGTTTTCGAGCGACGCGACCAGGCCGGGGGTGCGGGCGGCGAGGTCCTTCTCGATCCGCTCGAATCCGTCCAAGTACGCGCTGGCCGCCTCCGCGAGCGCCTCCTCCCTCCGGCCGGCGCCGGCCGCCTCCCCTGCCCGTGCCAGGTGCCGCCGGCAGTCATCCAACGCCCCGGCCGTCCCGCCGCCCGCGAGCGCGCCCAGGACCAGCCGGGGCTCGGCGCGCAGCCAGTCGGCCGCGGCCGCGCGGTCCTCCGGTCGGAGCGAGGCGTCGAGCGACGCCGCCAGCTCCTCGTCGGTGAGCCGGACGAAGTCCTCCGGCGTGGGTCGCTTCCCCTGAGAGCCGGACCAGACCCGCTTGCCGCGCTCGACGGCAGCCGGCCCGGGGCCGTGAAGCCGCCAGGCGTAGAACACCGTGTTCCAGATCTCGCGCTCCGAAAGAAAGGCCCCCCAGGCCGGCATGGCCGAATCCGGCACGCCGACGCTCACGACGTTGAAAAGCGAAAACGGGGACTCCGCCCGCATGAACGTCCGGTCGGTCAGGTCCGCGGGCGCCGGGTTCAGCTTGCCGGCAGCCGGCCCCCGTCCGTTGCCGGAGAGGCCGTGACAGACGGCGCAGTTCTGCCGGTAGACGCGCTCGCCCTCGGCGAGGTCCGGGGGATCGGCGGGGAGCGTGCGGAGAACGACGCCGAACTCGGAGGAGAGGAGGAGCAGCAGGCCGTTGATCCGTTCGCCGATCGCGCGCGGCGGGGCGCGGCGCGACACGTCGCGCCGGAGCGCCTCCAGGCCCGCGGTCAGGCCGGATGCACCGTGGAGGCGCAGCGCCCTCGCGGGGGAGACGGCGAGCGCGGTGAAGGAGGACACCTCCCGGTACTCCTTGGCGTCCAGGACGCGCCCGTTCCTGACGATCGCGGGATAGTCGCCGACGATGTAGCGCAGGAGCCGGGCCACTTGTTCCAGCTCGCGCCTGGCGCCCGGCTCGAGCGGCGCTCCCGCCGTCGCGAGCGCGGCGGCGAAGAGCA
>CAYHEI010000097.1:0-8883 GCA_964355385.1 uncultured bacterium
TGACGGTCGATGACGGCATTGACGAGTTCTCCCGCGAGGGCCACATTCTGGACTTCATGGTCCAGCAGGCAGAGCTGGCGAGCCTGGACGAGTTCTATCGCGCCACCCCAAACACTTCGCGGAAGCTTGGCCGCTAGGAGGAGGACGCGCGCTCAGTACGCCGGGGTGTAGGTCTCGGTGTTCCCCTGCGACGCGGCGACGACGGAGCCGGCCGGAACGGTCAGGCCGTCGCCGGTCCAGGGCGTCTTCCTGAAATTGGCGGTCAGCGTGGTTCCGTCGCCGAAGGTGGTGCGCTGGACCAGCCGGTCGGGGGTCAGCCACCGGAACTCGGTGAGCGGCTGGAGCCCCAGCCGGCGGTGGAGGGGGCTGAAGAACCGGTAGTGGGCGAGCAGGCCCTTCTTGATCCGCGCGAACTCGCCCTTCGTCAGGTGGTAGAGCGCCGGCACGTTGTACAACTGCTCCATGAGGGCCGAGGAGACGATCTCGTCCTTGAACTTGAGGCTGGGGGTCTCCCAGTGGTGCGTGGCGATGACGGCGTCGTGCATCGCGGTCTCGTAGAGGGGGAGGCGGAAGCGCGGATCGTATTGTTCGATGCGGAACCGCGGCTTCAACGGACACCGCCGGAAGAAGTACTCGGGCTCTTCGGGCGGCCAGTAGGTTCCCAGCCACCACTTGGAGTGCTCGTCGGAGTGGTCCTTGTCCGCCCACCCGATGGCCCCGGACAGCATGCCGTGGGCGAAGCAGATCCTGCCCGCGGTGGTCGCGGACGCGCCTTCCGACCCGATCGGAAGGCCGAACGTGGAGGTGATCCAATTCAGGCGGTCGATCCGCGCGGCGCAGTCCTGCGCCTGGGAGGCCGGATGCTCCGGGGAGTAGTCGTCGAAGTACTGGCCGGCGCCGTCGCAGTCCATGAACCACAGCGTGTAGGGGACCTTGGCCAGCATGCCGCTGACGCGCTTTTCCAGGTACGGCCGGGCGGCGGCCGCGCTCAGGACGTGGCCGGCCTGCTGAAACCCTCCCCGGGGCTTGCCGTGCTCGTCCACCACGCCGCCGTGCGCGAACAGGTCGGCGTCGAACTGCGCGGTTTCCCACGTGTTCTTCGCGTGGGGGGAGTGCACGCTGTCGTAGCAGTCGTAGGGGCCATAGAGGTAGCCCAGGTCCGCGGCCGTGCGGGCCACGTCCGGCCGCGCGGCCCCGGCGGTCAGGTCGTTCAGGGTGAGACAGGCCCGGTCCACGCCGCTCGCGGCCAGGTCCGAGAGGAACGCGGACGAAATGGCGCCGCCCCAGGACGCCGGGGGGCCTAGCTGGCCGGGAAAGACCTCCTCGAGATCCGCCGGGGTCGCGGCGCCCGCTTTCAACATGTCGGCGAAGGCGCGCGTGACCTCCGACTTCGAGTAGTCGTCCTTCCACTCCGACGCGAGCAGACTCTGGACGGCCTTCTTTCCGCCGGCCGGCAGCCGGGCCCAGAGCCGGCCCGGCGCCGAATCGGGCGCCGCCTTGGACAGTTCGCCCAAGCTGCGCATGAAGCCCTTCCAGTCCTTGACGTCCGCCGGCTCGAGCGGAAGCCCCCAGAGGTACGCCTGGAGGGCGCCCAGCAGGCGTCCGGCGGACGGCGTCGCCGCAATCTTGTCGGCCATGGACACGAACCGTCCGTGCGTCTTCATCCACGCGCGGTACTGGCGCGCCGGTTCCACGGGCGACCCCGGTCCGAAGACGATCTGCACCTCCCAGGTGCGCGCGGTCTCCAGCCGGGTGAAGGTGCGCGTGACGGCGAAGCCGATGCGGCCCTCCAGGCGGGCGTAGGCGATCTGCGCGTCGAAGGGTTCGGGCACGATATAGGTGACCGTCTGCGCGCCGAGGTCGAGGCCCCAGCACGGCAGGGCGTACTCCTCGGTGAGGGTGTTGTCGTAGTCGAGAATCTTGGCCCAATCCGGATCGTCGGGAGGCACCCAGTTGCCCTCGGCGCGGGGGAGGATCAGGGCCTTGACGAAGCGGTCGGGGCGGACGACCGGCCATGTCACCGGCCCCAAACCGTTGCGCGCGATGCGGACGGTGCAGCCCTCGCCGGCGACGGCGAGCTCGACCGCGAGGCCGGCCGCGGGCAGGTCCCACGCCGCGCCTTGGTCGGTCATCCGGGGCGGGGAGGGCGCGCCCAGTTTCGGCTGGCCGGCGGACAGCAGGAGGGCGTTGCCGGCAAGCGAGACGGATTCGAGACGAAGCGTTCCCGGGTCCATCCGGAAAACCCGGTTGGCCGTCCGCAGCTCGACCGGGGCCGCGGCGGCCGCTTCGAGGGCGGTGAGCAGGAACAGGGCAAGCGAGCTCATCGCGCGCATGAATCCCATTCTCGCATCACGTTGGCGCCGGGCGCCGAGGAGACGATCAGCCACCGGATTCCGGCCTTCTGGTGAAGCGGATCATCCGATACCGGGTGAAGGAGCGATCCAGGCGGAAGTAGCGGACTCACCCTCCCAGCCGAGGAGGCGGTAGAGGTCCGGTTCGCCGTGCAGGAACGCGGGTTGCCGCATCCGCTCGCGCCAGAGGCGGAGGAGTTCGGGGTCGGCATGGAGGCGCGCGTCGCCCCAGCCGAGCTTCTTCCAGCCGGGGCTGGAGTCCCAGTCGTAGTTGATGATCGAGAACGCGCGCACGGGCGGGTGCTCCGCGATGAAGGCGAAGAGGGGCGCGTACCAGGCGTCCCAGAGGGCGGCACCCGTGAAGGCCGCGCGCTCGCCGTGCCGGGTGCCGCTGCACTCGCAGATGGTCACGGGCTTGGACCGCTCGCGGGCGATCTCGATCAGCCGGCGGGCGTTGAGCTGTTTGGGCGCCGGGGTGAAGATCGAGACGCCGATCCAGTCCACGAGATCGTCGCCGGGATACCAGTCGATCGGGTCCCGTTCCTCGTGCGTGGGCCGCCAGGCGAAGGAGTGCCAGACGAAGGCCGCGCCGCCCGCCGCGTGCGCGCGGACCACCTCGACGATCCGCCGCCACGCGGCCTTGAAGGCGTCCGGGGGAAAGGCGTGCCCCGGGTGGTCAAACTCGTACCCCGGTCGCAGATAGACCGGCCGGCGGGCGGCGGCGATGCCCGTCCCCAGCCGCGCCAGCGCCGCGTCGAACTCACCCCGAGCGATCGGGACGAGCTGGTCGGCGCCCAGCCACAGCGCGAGGTTCAAGGTCAGCGGCCAGGGACGCGCCAGGAGCCACGGGATCTCCCCGCACTCGCGCTTCGCGTCGGGGGAGTCGGGGTTGAAGGAGTCCCACGTCAACGACGTGTACGCCGCGCCTCCCGCCGGGAGGGGGCACGCTCGGCCGTCCTCGGTGACCAGGCGCACGTAGTCGCCGAACTGCGGCTCCGATTGCCCCGCCATGTGCAAGACCCGGCCCGGGGGCGGCACGAAGCGGGAGGCGGGCGCGGACACCGCGCTGACGGTCCTGAATGTGTACTCCACTACGTCAGGCTGACGCTGCCCACCAGGAGATGCTCGCCCGCGAGCGGGGCCCGCGCGCGCCAGCGGCCCCGGGGGTCCACGATGCCGCTGGGGACGTTGGAGGGGGAGCGGCCGGACACGGCATTGGCGCTGACCACCCAGACGCCCGCCCGGATGGCGCGTTCCTCGATGCGCCGGGTGTGGAAGTCGAGGTACGCGCGGCCCGTGCCGCTCGCGATGGCGTGGAAGATCACCCGGGCGCCCTTGGCGGCCAGCACGACGGGCAGGTTCAGGTCGGGCAGGGTGGTGTAGAGCGGCGTGGCCCAGAAGTCGTTGCAGATGGTCGCGCCGAACGTCAGACCGCCCGTGCGGAAGACGCGCAGCCGCCGCGGCTCCCCGCGGGAACACCACTTGAGATCGCCGCCGGTGGGAATCGTCTTGTCGTGCCAGCCGATCACCCGCCCGTCCCGGTCGATGACGGTGACCTGAATGCGGGGCTTGCGCACGGGCCGGCCCCGGGCGTCGCGGTAGGAGCCGGCGCCGAGGATCAGCGCCACGCCGCACCGCGCGCAGGCCGGGCGGATGACGCCGTCCACCAGCCGGTCGCGTTCCGCCTGGTCGAACCGGCCGTGGTAGCCGGTGAGGATCATCTCCGGGGTGACCAGGAAGCGGGCGCCGCGGCGGGCCGCGCGCGCGATCATGTCCGCGACGGCATCGGCCGCCGCGGCCATGCTCGGGCGGGACCGCATCTGGGCGGCGGCGACGCTGACGGTGATTCCGGTGATCGTCCTCTTCTTCTTCACCCAGCGGACGTTCCTGACCGGCCTGACGTTCCTGAAGAACGTGGAAACGAACTGACGACTACAGCGCGAGGGCCGTCCGGGCGTTCGTGAAGCTGATCGCGGCGCTCTCGAGGGAGGGGCGCGCGCAGGTGTCCTGCTCGATGAAGTAGTACTCGACGCCGATCTCCTTCGCGGCCTTGGCGACGGCGGCCAACGGGAGCACGCCGGTCCCGACTTCGGTCCACTGGGGATCCGCCCCGTCCGTCGTGTCCTTGAGGTGGATCGTCACGATGCGTCCCTTCATCTTCTTGAGCCAGGCCACGGGGTCGGCACCGGCCCGCTGCACCCAGCCCACGTCGATCTGGGCCTTCACGTACTTGGGATCGGCGGTCTCGTAGATGATCTCCAGCCCGAGCTTGCCGCCGAACGTCTGAAACTCGTGCGCGTGGTTGTGATACTGCAGCGTGATCCCGCGCTCCAGGCAGTTCTTGCCGGCGCGCGACAGCCGCTCGCCGAGCTTCTTGTAGTCGTCCGCGCTCTTGCCGCTCGCGGAGAGCGCGATGTACTTGGTACCGATGGCCTTATGCACGGCCAGCGCCTCGGCCGGCTTGTCGATCAGGGGGTCCAGCCCGACGTGCGCGCCGATGGGATTGAGTTTCAGCTCCTTCATGAGCGCGTTGAACGCGTCCACGGTGAGCGGCCCGGTTCCCCCGCCCTCGATCGTGGGATAGCCGATCCGCGCGATCTCGCGGAGCGTCCCCGTGTAGTCCTTCGCCATCGCGTCTCGTACGGTGTACAGCTGGATCCCTAATTGTGCCATGGGCGTTATCCTAGCACGCGGGCGCGGCGCGAGTGCTACCATGAATGTATGCGTTTCCTCTTGTTCCTGACGGCGATCATCTGTTCGGCTCCGCTCCCGGCGGCCGCGGCGCGGCCTGCCGCTCCCCGCGCGCAGGTGTTCGTCCTGGTCCCCAAATCCGTCGTCCATCCCTATTGGGCCCGCGTGAAGCGCGGCATGGAGGCGGCCGGCAAGGAACTGGGGGTCAAGACCGTGTTCGACGGCCCCACGACGAACGACCTGGCCAAGCAGATCGAGATCATCGAAGGGTACATCGCCCGGCACGTCGCGGGCATCGCCATCTCCCCCAACGACGCCCGGGGGGTGGAAGAGGTGATCAAGAAGGCGGTCCGCCGCGACATCCCCGTGGTGACCTTCGATTCCGACGCTCCCGGCTCCGAACGGTATCTTTATATTGGAACCGTGAACAAAGAAGCGGGCCGCGAAGCGGGCCGGGCGATGGTCAAGGCGCTGGGCGGTAAGGGCACGGTCGCGATCCTGCACGGCAGCCTGACCGCGCAGAACCTCCGCGACCGGCTGGACGGCTTCCGGGAAATCGTGGACCAGGAAGCCGGCATCCGGGTCGTGGCGCTCGAGGAGAACCGGGACGACGCGGCCCTCGCGCTCTCCCAGGCCGAGTCGCTGCTGCAGAAGTACCCGGCGCTGGGCGGCTTCTACGGCACGAGCGCCCCCGGGGCGCCGGCGGCGGTGGCCGCGCTCCGCTCGCGGGGCCTGCTGGGCAAGGTGAAGGTCGTGGGCTTCGACCTGGACCGGGAGAACCTCAAGTCAATCGAGCAGGGCTGGATCACCGCGATCGTCGAGCAGCGACCCGCCGCGATGGGGGAGCTGGCCGTGAAGTGGCTGCAGCGGCTGGCGCGCGGGGAGCGGCCCGAGCGGAAGATCCTGGACACCGGCGTCGAGGTCGTGACGAAGGCGAACGCGCCGCAAGCCGCTTCCTTGCTCTGATGCGGCTACTCAAAATCGACGAAGCGGGCATCGTCATGGCGCTGGCGGCGCTGGTCGCGGGGCTCTCGTTCGCTTCCCCGGACTTCCTGGCCGCCGATAACTTATTGACCGTCGCGCGGCAGTTCTCGGTCTACGGCATCATGGCGGTGGGTATGACCTACGTGATCGTGGCGGGCGAGATCGACCTCTCGGTCGGCTCGGTGCTCGCGCTGACCGGCTGCCTCGCGGCGAAGCTGGTGGTCGAGCACGGCTGGGCGCTGCCGCTCGCGTCCTCCCTGGCGGTCGCGACGGGGGCCGTCGTGGGGGCGCTCAACGGCATGCTCACCGTCGCTCTCGGCATCCCCTCGTTCATCATCACGCTGGGCATGATGAGCGTGATCCGGGGACTGACGTACGTGATGACCTCGGCCATGCCGATCGGCGGCCTCCCGGAGGAGTTCCGGACGCTGGGCTACGGCACCGTGGGGGGCGTGCCCCTCCCGGTGGTGTTGATGGGCGTGGTCGCGCTCGCGGGCGGCGTCGGGCTGTCCCGGTCGCAATTCGGCCGGCACGTATACGCGACGGGCGGGAATCTCGAGGCGGCGCGGCTCTCGGGCGTGCCGGTGCACGCGGTGCGCATCGAGGTGTTCGCCATCCTGGGCGCGCTCGCGGGGCTCGCAGGGGTGCTCAACGCGGCCTGGGTGACGGTGGCGCAGCCCGTGGCGGGGCTGGGCTACGAGCTGGACGTGATCGCCGCGGTGATCATCGGGGGCGCGAGCTTCGCGGGCGGGCACGGATCGGTGCTGGGCACGATGCTGGGAGCGACGCTGATGGGCGTGCTGCGCAACGGGCTGATCCTCCTCGGTGTCACGGTCTACTGGCAGCAGGTGGCCATCGGCGGCGTGATCGTGCTCGCGGTGATGATGGACCGTGTTCGGCGGACGCCCGCATGAGCTCCCGGCGCGGCCGCGACCGAGCGCGGGGCACCCCCAGGGTCGCGCGAGGGAGTGCCCGAAGCGCGGCGGCGCGAAGGGCGCATGCTTGGTGGAACTTCGACCGGGATTTCGAACTGCTGCTCGGACGGGTCATGCTCGTGCTGATCGTGCTGGCCGGCGGATTCGTGAAACTGAGGTATCCGGGAGGGACCGCGGCGTATCTCGCGCAGGCGGACCTGCCCGGGGCCGGCGTGCCGATGGCGTTCGCGGCCGGGGCGCTCGAAGCCGCGGCGGGGCTCGCGATCCTCGTCGGATGGCGGACGCGCTGGGCCGTCCTGGCGCTGATCGTGTACCTCGTGCCCATCACGTGGTACACCCATGTCGCCGTGGCGCAGGCCGCCGTGGACCAGGTCGTGAAGGATCAGGAGTTCTTTCAGGCGCTCAAGAACCTCGCCGTCATCGGCGGCCTCCTCTTGCTGCGCTCCTCCGGTCCTGGACGCCATTCCTTGGACGGGAACTAGGATGATCGGCATCGCGCTGTTCCTCCTCGCGGCCGGGTGGGCCGGGGCGTATCCGCAGCAGCCGCAGCCGGCGGCGGGCGCCGCGTCGCCGTCCGCCCCCGTGATCACGCGCGTTCCCGCGGGTTGGCGGGCGTCCGAGCCCCTGGCGCGCGGGGTGGAGCGCTGGGCGCGCGGGAAGAAGGCCGAGGCGGTGCTGGACTTCGCGGCGGCGGTGCGGCAGAACCCCTCCGATCCGATCGCCTGGCATGATCTGGGCGTGGGGCTGCTGGACGCCGGGAAGGCCCGGGACGCCTTCACGGCGTTCTCGAACGAACGGTTTTACACCGCGTCCGCCCCTTCGGCCTGGAGCGGGATGGGGTTCAGCCGCCTCAAGCTGGGGGACTACGCCGGGGCCGAAAACGACTTCATCATGGCGCTCGTGGCGGCCCCGCGGGAATGGCTGAATTGGCACGGTCTTTCGCATGCCCAGGCGGCCCTGGGGAAGACCGAGGCGGCCCGGGAAGCCTCCCGCCGGGCGGCGCTGCTCCGCCCCCCCCCCCCCCGGGCGGCCTGGACGACGCTGGGCATCCAGCGGGCGATTAGGACGGCGAGGATCCCGAGTATTAGAACCGTGCGCTGAGCCCCGGCGCCCCTCCTGGAGGGGAGGGAAACTCTTGACTTGGGGCCCATCTACCCCATAGGATGGGGCCCGGTGGATCAAAGTGGATCAAAGTGGAATTACGCCTCGCCATGGCTGAGTTCACGGGCCAGTACTTGCACATGCTGGACCCGAAGGGACGGCTTACCCTGCCGTCACCCTTCCGGGATCGTCTGGCCGGGGAGCCGCGTGCCATGCTCGCGCTGCGCCCGAACCACTGCCTGGCGATCTATCCGGGTGCGGAATGGGAAGCGCTCCTGGCCCGTCTCAAGACTCTTCCCGGAACCGATCAGCAAGCCCTCGGCTTCAAACGCGTCCTGCTCGCGACGGCGTATCCGTGCGAGCTGGACAAGCAGGGCCGGATCGTCGTTCCGCCGCCGCTTCGAGCACTGGCCTCGATCACGCGGGATGTCACGGTCGTCGGCGCCCAGGAGATCGTGGAGATTTGGGACCGGACGAAATGGGACGAGTATCTCCGGATGATGCTGGACCTGTACGACGAGAACGCGGCGAAACTTCAACTCTAACGTTAAGGAGGCTCGATGATCGCCATCAGAGAGAACGAGCACGCGGTGGTCGTGGAAGTGGACGGCGAATTCGCCGAGCGCAACGTGGAGGAGTTCAACGGCGTCATCAGCGGACTGCTGGACCGCGGCGCGGTGCACGTCGTGTTGAACCTGCATCGCTCGCGCTGGACGAGTCTCAAGGCGCTGAAGTGGCTCGTCGGACACGGCCGCAGGTTGCGGCAACTCGACGGCGACTTGAAGCTGACCGGCCTGAATCCGTATCTCAATAATCTCATG
>CAYHEI010000098.1:0-1012 GCA_964355385.1 uncultured bacterium
CCCCGGTTGCGGGTTTATAAGGGTCCTGACAAGGGGTTTGGGGGGGGGGTTGCGCGTTTCGAAATCGCGTGAAAGAATGGAAAAGGTGAGGCAAGGACGATGATCAAGGTCACGCGGCTGGACAACCGGGAGATGCTCGTGAACGAGAGCCTGGTGGAGTTCCTGGAAGCCACGCCCGAGACGATCATCTCCATGACGACGGGCAAGAAGGTCGTCGTCAGGGAATCCGTCGAGGAAATCGTCCGCCGGATCGTGGAGTTTCGAAACCGGACGCTGCCTCTCGCGAAGTCCGCCGTCAACTAAGGAGGCTTGAAGCTCACACATGGACATTGCCACGCTCGGTGGATGGGGGATCGCCTTCGGCTCGCTGCTCATCGCGGTCCTGCTCGTCGGGGGCGATGTCCGCGCGTTCTTCCACCTGGACGCCGCGTTCATCATTCTCGGGGGGACGATCGGCGCCACGATGGTGTCGTATCCCATGGGCGTCCTCCTCAACATCGTGGCGGTCGCCAAGAACGCCTTTCTCACGCGCGAGGTGGATTACATGGGGTCGATCCAGACCATCGTGAACTTCGCGACCAAAGCCCGGCGCGAGGGGTTGCTGGGGCTGGAAGAGGACGTGGATCAGCTCGAGGACAAGTTTCTCCAGAAGGGCATGCAGCTCGTCGTGGACGGCACCGACATCGAGCTGGTCCGCAACATCATGGAGACCGACCTGTCCTTCCTGGAGGCGCGGCACAAGCAGGGCGAGGGGATCTTCACGACGATGGGCGGCTACTCGCCGACGATGGGCATCGTCGGAACCGTCATGGGACTGATCGACTTGCTGGCGCGCGGCATGGATGACCCGGCCGCGATGGTCAAGGGCATCTCGACGGCGTTCGGCGCGACGCTGCTGGGCATCGGGCTGGCCAACCTCGTCTGGCTGCCGATCGCGGGCAAGCTGAAGGCGCGCAGCGAGGAGGAAGTGCTGCTCCGGACCCTGATGGTCGAGGGCGTCTGTGCGATCTCC
>CAYHEI010000098.1:1022-2567 GCA_964355385.1 uncultured bacterium
CGGGGGACAACCCCCGGATCGTGGAGGAGAAGCTCAAGGCCTTCCTGCCGCCGAAGTTCAAGGCCATCGCGGTCGCGACGAAGGGCGACGGGGGCCGCGAGGAAAAAGAGCCGTCGGCCCCGGCGGCGAAGAAGTAATCCATGGCCGGACGGCGCCACGGCGGCGGTGGACATGGGGGCGGCGGTGGGCACGACTCCGCGGGAGGGATGCGCTGGCTGCTGACCTACGCCGATCTGGTCACCCTGCTCCTGATCCTGTTCATCATGCTGTATTCCATGAGCATGATCGACGCCCAGAAGTTCAAGCAGCTCGCCCAGTACCTTCGGGCGGCGTTCGGCGGTGTGCTGCAACAGGGTCCCACGTTCTTGAAGGGCCAGGGCGATCGGATCATTCCGGACCTCGTGCAGCGGCTGTCGGCCGCCGTTGAAAGCGCCGGGGGCGAGGGCGCGGCCCAGGTCTTCAAGGATCAGCGTGGGATCGTCGTACGCCTGATGACCGACAACGTGCTCTTCGAGAAAGGAAGCGCGGATGTCAACGACGCCACCAAGAACATCCTCGATGCGCTCGCCAAGCCGCTCGCCGCGGAGCGCTTCCCGATCCTCGTCGAGGGCCACACCGACGACCTGCCCATCCGGGGGACGGGGATGTACGCGAGCAACTGGGAGCTCTCGACGGCGCGCGCCAGCGCGGTGGTGCGCCACCTGATCACGGCGGACAAACTGCCCGCCTCGCGGCTGTCCGCGGCCGGCTATGCCGAATTCCATCCGGTCGCCCGGAACACCGACGAGGCCTCGCGGCGGCGCAACCGGCGGATCGACATCGTGGTGCTGCAAGGCGCAGGATCGGAAGGCGCCCCGGAGAGCGCCCCGGCTCCCGTGGCGCCGGCGCAGTGAGGATATAGGTCATGGCGGCCCCGGCGGCTCCGCTCACGCCCGAGGAAAAGAGGCAGCGCCGCATGCTTGGCACGCTGGTCGGGCTGAATGTCGTCACGATCCTGATGCTGGTCACGGGCATGACCCTGGGCGGCCTCGCGCTGATGACCAAGGTGAATGTCGCGAAGCCGAAGCCGGACCCCCGCGCGCTCCCGGGCCCGATCTTCCCCGTGAGCGACCAGATCTACAACCTGGGCGAGCCCAACCGCTACTTGAAGGGCACGTTTCAGATCGAGCTGAACACCGAGGGTATGAAGGAGGCCGAGATCCCACCGTTCCTCGAGGAGGTCCGGAAGCGGATGCCCATGATCCAGGATCTGATCATCACGGATCTCAGCGGCAAGACCCTTCGGGAGGTCGTGACGCCGCAGGGGAAGGAACAGTTGAAGGAGGAACTCAAGTTGAAGATCAACCAGACGCTCATGCTCGGCGAAGTGAAAGAAGTTATGCTGACGAGCTTCGCGGTTCAATAATGGAATTCGAGGCTTCAATGCGTTCGCAAGGCCGGCAACCACGGCACAGCCGCGGTTGCCGCGCGAACCGCGCAAAGCCCCGTTACCCGCCGCGCCGAAGACGGACGGATCAAGATTGGAGAAGGGTATAGAGGTTGGCT
>CAYHEI010000098.1:2577-8628 GCA_964355385.1 uncultured bacterium
GCCGGGCCCAACACTCGGGCACCGCCGGGTTCCGGCGTTCCGCGGGCTTGGGGGGTCGGGGGGGCCGCGCCGATGAGGGAGGATTCACTATGGCTGATGGGAATCGAGGTGGGCTCAACCGGTTGTTACAAGCCGCGGTGGCGCTCAATGTCTTCACGGTGGTCTTGCTGGCGGTCGGCCTCACCCTGGGGACGGTAGCCGTCATGGCGAAGCTGAACCCGCAGAAGAAGAAGCCCGGCGAGGTGCCGCTCCCGGGGCCGACGATCGTCATCAGCGATCAGGTGTACAACTTGGGCGAGGCGAACCGGTACTTGAAGGCGACGATCCTCCTGGAGCTCAACGCGGACAACAAGTCCGAGAAGATGAACGCTTCGTTTCTCGAGGAGATGAAGAAACGGGACGCGCAGATCCGCGATCTCATCATCCGCGAACTCAGCGGCAAGACCTTCCGCGAGGTGAACTCCCCCCAGGGGAAGGAACAGTTGAAGGAGGAGCTGCGAGTCAAGATCAACGCCCTGCTCTCGCGCGGCGAGATCAAGCGCATCATGTTCACCTCCTTTGCGGTCCAGTGATGTGGGCTTGGCTTGACTCCACGAGTGGGCCACGGCCGGACGGCATGGCACAGCCATGCCGTCCGCGCCGCTCGCTCCCGCTCACGGCGGTCTAGTGGCTGACGAGTCGCTCCTCAACCAAGAGGAGCTCGACGCGCTGCTCGGCGGGCTCGGGGAGAAGGGCCCCGTCGCCGAGGAGTCGCGCACCGGGGTTGCCCGGGCGAGCGGTAAGCCGGGCAAGATCAAGACGTACGATTTCCGGCGCCCCGACCGTTTCTCGAAGGACCACATCCGCACGCTGGAGATGATTCACGAGTCGTTCGCGCGGTTCCTGCAGGCCTCGCTCTCCACGTATCTCCGCTCGATCGTCGAGGCCAAGGTCGTGAGCGTTCAGCAGATCACGTACGACGAGTTCATTCAGATGCTGACCAACCCGACCAGCATCAACATTTTCACGATGGAGCCTCTCAAGGGCAACGCCATTCTGGAAGTGAACGCGGAGCTCATGTTCGCCATGATTGACCGCGTGCTGGGCGGCCCCGGGCTCGTGCCGAAGAAGATCCGGGAGCTGTCGGCGATCGAGACGCCCGTCGTGGAGCGGATCATCGTACGGGCCCTCGACAACCTGCGCGAGGCGTGGCAGAAGGTGGCGCCGATCGTGCCCAAACTGGAGGAACTCGGCTTCAACCCGGGGTTCGTCCAGGTGGCCGCCCCCAGCGAGATCGTGGCGCTCATCGTGGTGGAGCTCAAGGTGCGCGACCAGGTGGGGAAGCTGCATCTGTGCATGCCGTACGTCGTCCTGGAGCCCATCGTCGCCCGGCTGCTGGCCCGGGAGTGGATCGGGAGCGGCCAGAAGGGCGGGCCCACCTCCGACAGCCTCATCAATTTGAAACGGGGACTCGGCGAGACGCGGCTCAGCCTGAAGGCCGTCTGGGGCAAGGCCCGGGTGACCGTGGCCGAGATGCTCGCGCTCAAGTCGGGCGACGTCATCCGGCTCGACCGCAACATGCACGAGGACCTGGTGCTGGAGGTCGAAGGCAAGGAGAAGTACATGGGCCGTCCGGGGATCCTCAACAAGAAGAACGCCCTGATGGTCACCAAGATCATCACGCCTCCGGAAGACGCGTTTTGAGCTGTTGGGAGGCCCTGGTGCATGTCCGCCGCGCCGGCGGTGCTTGCGCCCGGGGGGTCGGAACATTTAGAATGAGGATCTGGACATGGCGCTGAACGAACTGTTCGAATCCGCGATGCAGGGGGCTGCGGCCAAGGGGTCGGAGCTGCTTGGTAAGCCGGTCGAGCTGGTCGTGAAGAGCGTCCAGCAGGGCGGCTGGGACGCGATGGCGGCCAGCCTCAAGGGCTTCACGTTGGGCCTGCCCGTTTCGTACAGTCAGGACGTGTCCGGGACGGGCCTCATGCTCCTTGACGCGCGCCACGCGGCGCTGATCGCCGAGCTCATGTTCGAGAACGAGCCGGCCGATCTGCCCGCGGAGATCACCGAGCTCCAGATGACCGCCGCGGCGGAGGCGCTTTCCCAAATGGCGGCGGCGATCGGCGAGTCGCTCGGCCGGGCCTCGCATCGCCACGTCCAGGCCGCCGCCGGTGAGCTGAGCCAGCTCGCGGGCGACGGCCTCGCCCTGGCGCGCGGGCTGATCAAGGAACCCTCGGTGATCGTCGTGGACTGCGAGTTCAAGATCGGGTCGCATCCCGTGACCCGGCTCGGGCTCGTCGTCCCCGCTTCGCTGGGCGAGCAGCTGCAGGCCGAGCGGCCCGCCGGTTCCGGCCGCGGCGCGCCGGACATCACCCTCGGTGTTCCCGCCGGCAGCGGGACTCAGCGCCTGTCCCAGGTGCAGCTCGGCACGTTCGGACAGCCGGGCGGGGGCGAGGCGCCCGTGGGCGGGAATCTCGAACTGCTGCTGGACGTGCCGCTCGAGATCACGGTCGAGCTCGGCCGCGCCAGCCGCAAGGTGCGGGATGTCCTGAATCTGGGGCCGGGCTCGATCGTGGAGCTGTCCAAGCTCGCCGGCGAGCCCGTAGACCTGCTCGTGAACGGAAAGCCGATTGCCAAGGGCGAAGTGGTCGTCATCGACGAGAACTTCGCAGTTCGGATTATCGAGATTCTGGCGCGCGAGGAGCGCCTCGCGGGAGGGCTGTAACAGCCTCGAGCGTGCATTGAACCCCCTACGTCTGGCCTCCTGGCTGCTCACCGGGCGGTACACCGCCGCCGCGCCGGGGACCACAGAATTCCTGGGAGACGCCCTTGCCGCCGTGCAGGCGGGAAGGGCTCCCGCCCGGGAACCGGGTGCGTTTGTCCTCATCTTCTCCGTCCTCTGGAAACTCCTGTTCGTCCTGGGGCTCATCTGGGTCATGGTGTGGCTGCTCCGGCGGACGCTCCGGCCCGGCGGCATTGCGCACCCCGGCGGAGGACCGGTTCGCGTCCTGGCTTCGACGCACCTGGATGCCCGCCACGCGGTGTACCTTTTGGAGATCGGGCAGCGGATGCTCGTGGTGGGCGCGGGCGGGGACTCGCTCACGCTGCTCGCCGAGATCGTGACGCCGGCGGAGCAGGCGACGCTCCGGGAGACGCTGCGGGAGCCCGTAGGGAAGTTCGGCTCCTACCTCGCGGCCTGGACGGCGCGGATGGCCGGCGGGGGGGGGACGGGCGAGCAACTGCGGGAGGGTTCCGCCTTCCTCAAGGAGCGCCTGGAGGCGATGCAGCGCAAGCGCCGGGGAGGGCCGGAGGCATGAGGAGAGCCCTCGTGCTCGCGTCGCTGTCCGGCCTCGTCGTCCTCTGTCTCGCGGCGCCCGCGTGGGCCGCGCCCGTGCTGCCGCGCATCAGCGTGGGCGCCTCCGCGGCGACGGGGCCGCGCGACGTCGCGGTGACGCTGCAGATCCTCTTCCTGCTGACGATCCTTTCCCTGGTCCCGGCGATCCTGGTCCTGATGACTCCCTTCACGCGGATCGTCATCGTCCTCTCTTTTCTAAGACAGGCGCTCGGCACGCAGTCCATTCCCCCCAACCAGGTGCTGGTGGGTCTGGCCCTCTTCATGACCTTCTTCCTCATGAAGCCGACGGGGGAGGCGGTCTACAAGCAGGCCTGGACGCCGTATCAGAACGGCGAGATCGGGTTCGAAGAGGCGGTCACGCGGGGGGCCGCGCCGCTCCGGAAGTTCATGTTCAGGCAGACGCGGCAGCGGGATCTCGCGCTGTTCGTCTTCCTCTCGAAGTCGCCGCGCCCCCGCACGACCGAGGACATCTCCACGTTGGTCCTCGTGCCGGCGTTCGTCATCAGCGAGCTGCGCGTCGCCTTCACGATGGGGTTTCTCCTGTTCATCCCGTTCCTGATCATCGATATGGTGGTCGCCTCCACCCTGATGGCGATGGGCATGCTCATGCTGCCCCCCATCACGATCTCCCTCCCGTTCAAGATCCTGCTCTTCGTGATGGTGGACGGATGGAACCTCATCGCCGGTCAGCTCGCCGGCAGCTTCACGGCCCTGCCGTGACCCCCGAATCGGCGATGGCGCTCTTGCAGCGCGCGCTCCTGCTGGCGCTGCTCCTCGCCGCGCCGATGCTCCTCTTCGGGCTCGTGACGGGGCTGCTGATCAGCGTCCTGCAGGCCGTCACGCAGGTGCAGGAAATGACCCTCACGTTCATCCCCAAGCTGCTCGCGATCGCCGCGGCGATGTTCATCTTCGGGCAGTGGATCCTGGTCACGCTGATGACCTTCACCCGCGAGGTGTTCGCCCTGCTGCCCCAGGCCGTCCGCTGACGGGACCTATGACGGCGCTGTTCGAGCAGTCGCAGGGCGAATTGCTGCGTTTTCTCCTCATCCTGGCGCGGGTCTCGCCGCTCATGATCACGGCGCCGATCTGGGGAAGCGCGCTGGTGCCGGGGCAGGTGCGGGCCTTCCTGGCCCTCCTCGTCGCGGCGCTCCTGCTGCCGGTGGTTCGCGGGCCGCTCCCGGCCGGGCTCGTGGATTCCGCGCCCGCCCTGGCCCTGGCCGTGGGTGCCGAGCTGCTGACGGGGTATCTCGTCGCGTACGCCGGCCTCGCGCTCTTCGCCGCCGCGCAGTTCGCGGGCCAGCTCGTGGATATCCAGGTCGGCTTCGGGGTGGCGAACGTCATCGATCCCCTCACGAGACCCCAGGTGACGCTGATCGGCCAGTTGCAGTACCTCGCCGCGCTCTGGATCTTCGCGCTGCTGGACGGCCACCATTTGCTCTTGCGCGGTCTCGCCGGGACCTTCGCGGCGGCCCCGCTCGGTTCGCCCTTCGCGGTCTCCGCCCTCCCGATGCTGGTCGCGCGTTCGGGGCGCGTGCTGTTCGCGCTGGCAGCGCAGATCGCGGCGCCCGCGCTGACCGCGCTCTTCCTGACGAATCTCGCGCTCGGGCTCGTGTCGCGCATGCTCCCCCAGATGAACGTGTTCATGGTCGGCCTGCCGGCGAACGTGATCGTGGGTCTGATGGCGTTCGCGGCATCCCTGACCTTGTTCGGGGCGGCGTGGCGCGGGGCCATGGCGGGGCTGGGCGGCGATCTGGCCGCGCTGACCTCCGTGCTGCGGGGCGCCCATGGCTGATCCGGCTCGGACCGAGACCGCCACGCCCCGGCGGCGCGACGAAGCGCGGAAGCGCGGGCAAGTCGCGCGCAGCTCGGAATTGACCGCCGCGGTGCTGCTGCTCGCCGTCCTCCTCTTTTTCCGCTACGCGGGCGCCGATCTCATGGGGATGCTGGGCACGGAGGCGCGGATGTGGTGGGGCGGGATCGGTCCGCGTGAATTGGTCACGGAGCGCGTGGTCGCCGGTGGTCTCGGGGTCCTGCTGCGCGTGCTCGCGGGGCTCGCGCCCCTGCTCATCGTTGTCGCGGCGGTCGCCGTGCTCGCGAATGTCGGGCAGGTCGGCGTGCTCTTCACGCCGCAGGCGCTCACGCTGCGTCCGAGTAACCTCAACCCGATCCAGGGATTCCAGCGGATGTTCTCCCAGCGCACGTTCGCCGAACTGCTGAAGGGCGCGGTCAAGATCACGCTGATCGGGTGGGTCGCCTACGGCGGCATCAAGTCGTCGATGGGAGACGTGACGCGCGAGGCCGTGCAGCCCGTCGGCGCGGCCTTCGCCACCGCGGTCGAATTGAGCTGGCGGTTGGGCATCCGGGTGGTGCTCGCGCTCCTCGTCATCGCGATCATCGATTTCGCCTATCAGCGTTACGCGTACGAGCGCGGGCTGCGCATGGCCGCAACCGGCAGCGGCAAGAAGATCACCATGACGCCGGACGATATCGCCAGATTACGCACGCTGCCGATTAGCAGCCTGACCTATATGCCGGGCGTGCGCGTGGAGGAAACGATGTTCCTCAAGCGTTTCGGCGAGCCGTCGCAGCGCATCCGCGAAAAGAAGAGCGGTGCAGTGCACTGGCTGTACCCGCAGAACGGGCTGGATATCACAGATGTCTTCCCTGACTTGGAAGCAGTCAAGGAGACTAGACAGCCATGTCGGCGGGCAGACCGT
>CAYHEI010000099.1:0-8588 GCA_964355385.1 uncultured bacterium
AGATGAAAGCGGGCGAGATCAGGGAGATCAACGACCTCATCACGTACAACCTGGATATCTGCCAATTCGCCCAGGACACAATCGAGAACAGCGAGGGCCCTGAACTGGTCAGGGCGTTCTGGCACGCCATCCGGAACGTTTCGGTCCTGGACCCGACCTGCGGGTCCGGGGCCTTCCTGTTCGCCGCGCTGAATATTCTGGAGCCGCTCTACACCGCATGCCTGGAGGCCATGCAGGGGTTCCTCGACGATATGGACCGCTCCAGCAGGAAGCACCATCCGGACAAACTCAAGCCCTTCCGGGACGCCCTCGCGCAGGTTGAACGCCACCCAAGCCAGCAATACTTCATCTTCAAGTCCATCGTCGTGGACAACCTCTACGGCGTTGACATCATGGAGGAGGCGGTCGAGATCTGCAAACTCCGGCTGTTCCTGAAACTCGTGGCCCAGATCGAGACCGCGGACCAGATCGAACCCCTCCCGGACATTGACCTCAATATCCGTCCGGGAAACACGCTGGTAGGATTCACGTCCCTCGATGCCGTCCGGAAAGCCATGACCGAACCCGAAGGCGGCCAGGTCAGGATGCTTTATCCGGAGGAGAAAGAGCGGCTTAACCGCATCGAGGAAAACGCCGAACTTGCCGACCGGGCCTTCCAGATGTTCCGCAGGATGCAGACGGAATACGAGATGGACGCCAAGGACTTCTACGCCGCCAAGGCTGACGTGCGCAAGCGGCTGGCCAGCCTCCGGGCGCAACTCAACATCCTTCTCGCCGGCGAGTACGGGGTGAATGCCAGGGACAAGACCGCCTTTGCTAAGTGGCAGTCCTCCCACCAGCCTTTCCACTGGTTCGTTGAGTTCTATGGGGTGATGCACAAGGGCGGTTTCGACGTCATCATCGGGAATCCGCCATGGATCGAGTATTCCGCGATTAGAAAGGCATACAAGGTCCGTGGCTATGCCACCGAATCGTGCGGCAATCTGCACTGCCTCTGCACCGAACGTAGTCTCCGGTTGAGGAAGCATGACGGCAGGTTCAGTTTCATCGTCCAGCTTCCGATGGCGAGCTCTTCCCGGATGGAAGCGGTGCGGAGTCTCCTTGTTCAATACAGCAGGGAACTACATGTGATTCCTTTCGATGACCGGCCGGGAAAGCTTTTCAGCGGATTGCAGAATTGCAGGAGCGTGATCTTTCTTTCTCATGGGCTTCCAGCAGAAAGGCCGAGCGCCGTCTTCGTTACCCGCTATCAACGATGGTCCACTGAAGTTCGCGAACACCTTTTCCCCGGACTTGGTTATGTTCCCGTGCTTTGGGAACCTCTCTTGCGGGTATTTACGAAGTATGCGAGCTGTATTCATTGTGGGCTGTTTAAGCGGACGAAGGACAAAGGCCTCCAGCCAATCTCCTCTCTTCTCAGCCAGCGCGAGACGAAGCATTTCATCTTCTACCAGGAGGCGACTCGGTATTGGACCAAGGCGACCCAGGGCTTGCCTTACTACTCACGGAACGGAGCCGTTGGTGCGCCGCCTCACGGCCGATATCTGTATTTCAGCGATACCAGCACGGTTCATGGCGCGAGCGCCGTGCTGAACAGCTCTCTTTTCTATCTCTATTTCATTGCCCATGGGGATTGCTTCCACCTAAGCGATGGCTTGGTTGCCAGTTTCCCGGTCGGCGATTGGATATCGTCTGACGAGAGACTCGCGGAACTGAACAAGCGCCTCATGAAGGACCTTCGCGAGAAGGCTGACAAGACGACGATCAACACCAAGGATGGGGACCGGATCACTTACGCCGAATTCCAGGGATCGAGATCCAAGGATATCATCGACGAGATCGACCGTGTTCTGGCGAAGCATTACGGCTTCACGGAAGAAGAACTCGACTTCATCATCAACTACGACATCAAGTACCGCATGGGGCAGGAAAGCGGAGAAGATGAGGAAGAACCGTGAGTAAGTCGAAAGCTGAAGCGATGAACCTTCCTGCGATCACCAGCATCATGCGGGAGGGTTCAATATATCCGGCGGTTCTTGGTCAGTTGCTCGGCAGGCGAGCGCCCCGCGTCATTTGCGCCGTCGGTGATGTTGGAATCCTCCGGAATAGGGAGGTCGCTCTCTTCTGCTCCGTTAAATGTCCCGGTGAACTTATCCTCAAGACCTACGACTATGCGCGGGAGTTGCGCGATGAGGGTACCACCGTAATCAGCGGTTTTCACTCGCCGATGGAGAAAGAATGCCTGCGCATTCTCTTGCGCGGCAAACAGCCCTTGATCATCTGTCCCGCGCGCAGTCTCCACGGAATGCGGCTACCCTGGGAATGGCGGCTGGCGCTGGCCCAGGGCCGCCTTCTTCTGCTTTCCCCGTTTGCCCGGCGTCATCGCCGCGTCACGGCACGGCTGGCCGTGCTCCGCAATGAATTCGCCGCCGCCCTGGCTGACGAAGTCTTCATCGCCCACGCCCAGCCAGGCAGCAAGTCCGAGGCGCTGGCCAAGCGAGTCGTCGCCTGGGGCAAGCCCCTTATGAATCCCGACGCCTGCGCGAAGCAGGTTGTCGAAGTGTACCGGCAGAGGCATTCTGCGCGTGGCTGATCCTCAAGCCCCATTACCGAGCTCTATATCTGGGCTAGAAGCCCATCCTCTTTCGGGACGCCAGCTCGCGCTATATACGGAGTTGGCGCGAGAAGACAAACGTCTTGCCGACATCTATCGCGGTAGCATCGTGGTGCTTGGAGACGAGACGAATCCGGACAGATTGGCCCTGTCAGCACATGGTCTTCGCGAACTCATGGAGAAGATTGCCCGGTATCGTGACGTAGAGGTGAAATCCAGGGAGGGTGGTTCGCTTACCGATCAGGCGAATCGCCTTGAAGATCAATGGAAAGGAGCGACCAATAGTGGCAACTTCTCCAATGGTGAGTGGAAGGGTGATATTGATTCTCCGTTGAGGACATTTCTTGGTCACGTAGCGATTTTCTTTCAGTGGAAACGTACGAATAGGCCGCGACGGCGTGAGGCTGCCGCGGAGGTTCTTCGTCGGATGGAGAAATCCGGGACATCGCTTCCTCCAAGGCTGCGGGAAATGAACGCGAAAACGTGGCTGGAGATGAGGGACTATTTTGAAAACATCTCGCACCACAATGACAGATCACATCCAGATGAGTTTGGGGAATGGATGGGCGCTTTGGAGAATTTCATCCTTGAGCGTCTCCAACCCAGAACTTTCGAGGACGATGATGCGATTGATCGCCTATTGCGAGAGGCTGGAGGTAGGCGATGATCACTTCCGAACTCGTTGACCGAGCGGTCGCATTAATTGGGAAGAGTGCGGCAAGTCATATCTATTTCTTTGACCAGCTTGACTCGCCGGAGTGGATTCAGCCGTTGGCTGAACGTGGATTCTTTAAAATGGCCCCGCCGCTTGAAAACGAGGGAGGGTCTGTTCGTGCCCCCGGCTGGCCGGAGTCGAGGTACCTCGCACGGATGGCAAAGGTGCCTAGCGCTCAAAATATGGTGTGTAACATTGCCCTGGCCATTCCGGATACGGACAATGTGAGGGTTCATGTTGACTTAAGTGAAGTGGCTCTGTCTCTTCCTCCGAAAATGGCGGTGCGCTTTGTGCCTAAGGTATTGAAGTGGATCGAATCTCCTTATCCGACATTGCTCCCAGATAAGCTGGGTGACTTGGTTGCGCATTTGGGAGGCGGCGGAGAGATTGACGGAGCTCTTATTTTGGCAAGGTGCCTGCTTGCGGTATTACCCGATCCTCGACGTGAGGATGCGGGAAAGAATGAGGCGATCTCACCCATTCCTAGGCTCAGGATACACTTCGATCTATGGACATATCGGGAGATCGTTGTGAAGAAGGTGTTCCTTCTTGTTGAAGTGGCTGGTGAAAGCCTGTTCAAGTTGCTCTGCGATCTTCTAGAGGCGGCAGTCGAATATTCTCGCCGCCGTGGAGTTGAGGAAAAGCCGGATGATTATTCGTGGATTTGGCGACCTGCTATCGAGGACCATGAACAGAATCATCCGCACGAGGTAACGGATGTTCTGGTCACGGCGGTTCGTGACGTGTCCGAGAGACTAGCTCAATCTTCGGAAAAAGGTGCGCAATGGATCGTAGGTGCTCTGGAGGAGAGGCATTGGGTTGTTTTCAAGAGGATTGCACTTCATGTCCTCCGCAAATGGGGAGATGCCGCGGGGGAACTATTGGCATCCCGCCTGTGTGATAGTAACCTGTTGCGTGATCCTGCCTATCGTCATGAGTATGCCCTGCTGCTGGCGGACTCTTACGGACGCCTATCGCAGGATAATCAGCAGAAGATTCTCGCCATTATCGAGGCAGGTCCTGATCTTGACGGATACTTACGCTCGCGTGAAGAGATGACGGGACGGCGGCCGAGCGAAGATGAAGTTCAGAATTACAGGCTGCACTGGCAGAGGGACAGGTTGGCACCTATCGCTGGTCAACTACCCCCTGAATGGAAAGTTAGATATGAGGCGATGGTGCGCCGTATAGGTCAGCCCGAACATCCGGAGTTTTCCTCGTATATGACATCTTGGTCAGGTCCAACTAGTCCGAAGACGTCTGAGGAGATCGCTGCCATGGGATTGAAGGATTTGCTGTCATTTCTGCGATCATGGGACCCCGGTGAAGAATACCATCGGCCATCTCCTGAAGGACTTGGACGCGCACTTAAGGAAGTGATCGGCAAGGAGCCAGAGAAGTATCTTCTTGCAACCCAGGAATTCGCCAGTCTCGATCCGACATACGTTCGTGCCTTTGTTGAGGGCGTGGACGGTGCAGTGAAGGCTGGAAAGCAAATAGAATGGAGTGTTCTAATCCAACTTGCTGAGAGTCTAGTTGGCAAGCCTGATGGAATGAAAGAAGACCGCATTCCTGGCGACCGGGATCATGGCTGGGACTGGGTAAAGAAGGCGACGGCGCGTCTCCTGATGAATGGGCTTCGCGAAGGATCTGCAGAGATACCCATTAATCTTCGTAAGCGATTGTGGGATGTCATCAATCGGCTCACTGAGCATCCGGAGCCGAGCTCTGCGCAGGAGGAACAATGGTTATCCGGCGGGATGAGCGCCACAGACATCGCGATCAATACCACCCGCGGGGAAGCGATGCAGGCTGTCATTCACTACGCTTTCTGGGTTCGCCGTCATGCAGAAGCGGGGGCGGGAGATCAGAGTGAGAAAGTAGGACTAGATGCGATAAGTGAGGTACGCTCATGTCTGGAGCTTCATCTGGACCTTTCGCGTGATCAGTCGCTTGCGATTCGAACAGTCTATGGTCAGTTCTTCCCCTGGATTCATCTGTTGGATCCCGAATGGACGGCACGGAACGTTGACAGGATGTTTCCAAATACAAAGGAGCTGGCCAAGTACCGATCAGCGGTCTGGGATGCCTATATGGGTTTCGCACCTCTCTGGAAGGAACCATTCCTGGCTTTGGCAAGTAAGTATGCGGAAGCGGTAGAGCATCTTAGGGGCTCGGTATCGACGCAGCAAGGCGCGGACGGTTCTGTGCATCGGCTTGGCGAGCATCTGATGCATGCATATGCAGCGGGATGGCTTGATTCAGTGAACGGCAGTTCCTTGTTGGCTAGATTCTTTGAGTTAGCCCCCATTTCGCCGAGACAACAGGCGATATCACAGATGGGATTTGGTCTCTATCACACTAAGGACGAAGTGCCGGCTCCCGTAATCGAACGGCTGATGACCCTCTTTGAAAGGCGGATCGGAATACTCCGGTCCACAGTCAGAGGATCCCCCGAAAGAAGGGAACTTTGTGGATTTGGCTGGTGGTACGCATCGGCGAAGTTTGCTGAAGACTGGTCCCTTAGACAGCTGGAGGCTGTTTTGGAGATCGCGGGCGGGATTGAGGCGGCCCATCTCGTTACGAAGAGAATGGCGGAGGTCTTGGAGCACGATCCCCGCCGAATTGTGGAATGCGTGCGGACTATGATTGAACTTGACAAGGAAGGCTGGACGGTCCTCGGATGGCGGGACGAAGCCCGGACGATACTCGGAACGGCACTGACGAAAAGAGATTCGACTGTGCGCGAAGCCGCCCTTTCTGTAGTGCATCTCTTGGGTGCGAAGGGGCTCAAAGAGTTTCGCGACTTGACCAGCATTCAACCCGCCTAGTCAACAATTCCACCACGCTCATCACGGGTAAATTCCTTCCATAAAACGTGGTGTCATTGACGCTGCTGCTGTCAGATCGCGCGAAAAGCCAAAGGACACAAAGCTTTCGCGCGCCTGGGCCTGGTCGTTCCAGGCCCGGCCCACCCCTTCCCTAAACCGCCGTTAGAAAATCCGACCGCCGCCGGACCCGGCTACACCGGAAACAGGACGGGCCCCATTCCAAAGGGGCCGTTTGCGCCATGCGAGCCTTTGCCAGCTTGCATTTACACACCCGGGGAGCGACTCATGTGTCTGGAAGGAGGACCGGACATGAACCAGACACAGCGCGACGCAGTACCGGACACGGACCGGACACAGGCCGGTCGGAAACCCGCTTGCAGGCTCGTTGGAACCGACGGAAACGTGTTCGCGGTGATCGGGCGGGTCCAGCGGGCCTTGAAGGCCGCCGGGCAACCCGAGCATGCCAGCGAGTTCGTGCGGAAGGCGTTCCAAGCCAAGTCCTATGACGAGGTTCTGGCGCTCTGCACGGACTACGTGGAGGTCAGGTAGGTGGCGGTCCCGGCTATTTCCCGGTCCGTCACTACCGCGAGGGGCAGCAGGATTCGGGTGACCGCCAAGCGGGTCGGCACGCTCTTCCGCTCCCGCAACGGCCGGGACTACGGCCCCGCGATCTGGGAATACGACGTCCGCATCGGGCGGCGCGTCAAGCGGGTGGCGGTGACCATGCCGAGCCGGGAGGTCCGCGCTGACGTGCGGCACCTCGTGAACCGGCTGGCGCGAGGCCGCTGATGGCGATGCCCGCCAGGGGAATCCTTCAGGCGAGATTCCGGATGGTCGACGGCATGGTCAGCAAGCTACAGGGCTGTGCCGAGCGATCGCGGAAGGCCGGCGATCAAGGGTGGGCCGACGAGTTCGAGCAGGCGGCCGAGGCGCTGTCGGACCTGGCGTTCCGTCTCGAGTTGGAGCTCGACGACCCGTCGGCCCAGGAGGCCGGAAAGGAGGGCGATGATGCGATTCGGACATGACGAGAAGATGTGGGTCGTCACGGACCCAGGCCCCCACAGCGAGATGGGCGACATCCTCTTCGAAGCCTCGCTCCGGGACCTGGAGCTCCAGTTCAAGGGCGGGCTGACCATGGACAAGCACCCAACGCTCTTCACTGAGAAGGCGGAGGCGAAGATCGAGGCGTACGGGCGCATGGTGGCCATGCAGGCCTCGCGGGCCATCGCCCGGCGGGCGGCCGAGGGCAAGCCCCTCGAGGGCGCCCACCGGCTCGAGATCCTCGACGGGGACGGCAAGGCTCTCTTCGAGACCGACCTCGAGTAGCGGGAGGCCGACCTTGTTCACCGTGAAACTCAGCGCCTTCCAGAACCCGGACTTCCCGCCGCGGGACGACCTGCCCTTGCCGTGCCTGGTGAAGGCGGCGACCCTCGTGGATGCCGCCCGGGCCTGCCGGCGGTTCATCGAGGAGCACGACCTGGGCGGCGGCAACTGCCACGACGGCGAGGTCTTCGACGACGCCACGGGCGAGCGGGTGGCCATGGTCTCGTACAACGGCCGGCTGTGGACGCCCGAGAACGACTGGCGGAAGCGGAGGCCGATCGAGCCGTGATCCCTACAGTAGCGACGGCCGGGCGGGTCGAGGTGTGGGCGGAAACCACGACCACCAGTGGGCTCCGCGTACGGGCCGTCGCCGAGCGAGTCGGTTTCTTCTTCCAGCACCGCCAGCGCGGGCCCTACGGCCCCGGGATCTGGGAGGTCGTCTTGACCCTTGGCACCTGGAGCCGGCGGCTCACCCTTTCCGGATCGCCCGGGGAGGTCCGGCGGGACTTGAGGTGCCTGGTCAAGAGGATGGCTCGGCAGGAGGCCAAGTGGAAACGCAAGAAGGCGTGACTGGACAGGAGGGTGCGCCCGCCCGGGCCACCCTGCCGGCGCCGCAGACATCGCGGCAGGCAGGCGGGTATATCCGGGTCTCCCAGGAGCGGGCGGCGCGGAACGGGTATGGGCTCGCCGCTCAGGAAGCCGACATCCGGAAGTTCACCACGTACAAGGGCCTTGAGCTCATCGAGGTCTACCGGGAGGAGGGCGTCTCGGGCTACCGGAGGGACCGGCCCGCGCTGGACCGGTTGCTGGCCGATGCGAAAGCCAGGCGGTTCAGCGTGGCGGTCTTCCCGTCCATCGACCGGGCCGGGCGGTCGGTCAAGGACGTGATCGAGATCGACCGGACGCTACGGGAGCACGGTGTGGACACCGTCTTCCTTCGAGAGGGCGTGGATACTTCGACGGCCACCGGGCAACTGTTCAGGAACATCATGGCTTCAATGGCCGAGTTCGAGGGCCGGGTGATCTACGAGCGCTTGTCTAAGGGTAAGCGACAGAAGGCCGCCCAGGGCGGATACGTTGGCGGCTGGCTGCCATACGGGTACCG
>CAYHEI010000100.1:0-8577 GCA_964355385.1 uncultured bacterium
CGGACGGCGGGGGAGAGGACCACCATGTCAAAGGACTGCGTGACGATCTTCTCGGCGTGCGTGTCCTCGTATCGCACCGTGATCGCGCCGCCCTCGCCGGCGGCGATCGCGGCCGGGCGGCCGCGCACGAACTTGACCCCCAGCGCCTCGGTCCGTTCCCAGAACTCGTCGAAGCCCTTGCCGTACGCCCGCCGGTCCATGTAGAGCACCGTGACCTCGGGGACGCCGTGATCTTTGAGCTGGAAGGCGTGCTTGACGGAGTACATGCAGCAGAAACGCGAACAGCCGCGGACGAGCCGCTGGTCGCGCGAGCCGGCGCACAGGACCAGCAGCACGGAGTGCGGATGAGCGCCGGTCGAGGGCTTCACGATCTCGCCCCCCGTGGGACCCGCGGAGGAGAGCAGCCGCTCCAGCTCCATCGAGGTCAGCACGTCCGGATGCGCGCCGTACCCGAACTCGCGCACCAGCTCCGGCCGGATCATGTCGTAGCCCGCCGCCACGATGACCGCCGCGATCCGGCGCTCGAGCATCCGCGTCGCCGGCGCTCCGAAATTGATGCACTTGGGCGGGCAGACCGTCACGCACCGCGAGCAGGGCAGGTAGTTCGGCGGGTCGTTGAGGCAGTGCTCCACGTCCACGACGTAGGCGCCCGGGACCGACTGCGCGATCGGGGTGTGGATCGCCTTGCGGAAGGCCATGCCGGCCTCGTGCTCGTTCGGCAGGACGACGGGGCAGGCCAGCGAGCACTCCCCGCACCGGGTGCACTCGTCGGTCACGTAGCGCGCGCGCTGCTTGATCGTCGCCGTGAAGGCGCCGGGCTTGCCCTCCAGGGACTCGACTTCCGCGAGCGTCAGCAGCTCGATGTTCCGGTGCTGCCCGACCTCGCTCATCTTGGGCGCCTCGATGCAGATCGAGCAGTCGAGAGTGGGGAAGTTCTTGTCGAGCACCGCCATCTTGCCGCCGATCGTGCTGGAGCGCTCGACCAGGATCACCTTCACGCCCGCGTCCGCCAGGTCCAGCGCCGCCTGAATCCCCGCGATCCCGCCGCCGATGACCAGGACAGCGCCCGCGCCGGAGCCGTTGGCACCGTTCGTGCCGTTGCCGGGCGCCATCAGACGCGCGCCCCCGCAGTCGATGCGGCGGCCGCGGCGCCCTGCGCCAGCGCCTTCAGGTTCAGCTCCACCGTTTTGGGCTTGACCGTGGTCTTGACCGCCTCTTCCAGCGCCCGCGCGCTCACGAGGCCCGTCGCCGCGGAAAACGCGCCCAACATCACCATGTTGGCCACGATCTTTCGCCCGAGCCCCTCCGCGATGCGCGTCGCCGGAACGGCCTTGGCGTCATATTTCCCCGGGCGGGGCTTGACCAGGTCGGCGTCGTAGAGCAGGACGCCGCCGGACTTGAGCTCGGGCAGGTACCGGTCGCACGCCTCCTGGAACATCGCCACGAGCACGTCGGCCTTGGTCAGCAGGGGGTAGTCGATCTCCTCCGGGGACACCACCACGTTGGCGCTCGACGCGCCGCCGCGCGCCTCGGGCCCGTACGACTGCGTGAACACCGCGTGCTTCCCGTCGTGCAGCGCCGCGGCCTTGCCGGCCAGCAGCCCCATCAGCGCGATGCCCTGGCCGCCGTAGCCCGCGAACCGGACCTCGGTCCGGGCCGGTGCGGCGGGGGATGACGCGCGGCGCCGGGGAGGGGTCACTCGCCCTCCGGCGCGTGGCCCGGCCGGAACGCCGTCCGGGGAGCCTCGAGGAAGTCGCCCAGGACGATCGGGCGGGCAGTGTTGCGCAGGTCGATCTCCAGCGCCGCGCCGGACGCCGCGTTGTCCACCGCGCAGCGGTCCCGGTACAGCTCCATTTCCTCGGAACCCTCGCCCACGTCGTTCGGCCGCCCGAACCCGACGGGGCACGGCGCGAGCACCTCGATGAAGGCGAAGCCCTCCGTGCGGAACGCCCGCCCGATCGCCTGCTGGAGCTGCCGGACGTGCAACGTCGTCCAGCGCGAAACGAACACCGCCCCCGCCGCGCGGGCCAGTTCGGGCAGGACGAGCCCGCGCTCGAAGTGCCCCCGGGGCGCGGTGGTCGCCTTCGCCCCATACGGCGTCGTCGGCCCCGCCTGGCCGCCCGTCATCCCGTAGTTGAAGTTGTTGATGCAGATGACCGTCAGGTCCACGTTGCGACGCGCCGCGTGAATGAAGTGGTTGCCCCCGATCGCAAACAGGTCCCCATCTCCCGAGAAAACCGTGACCATCAGATCCGGCCGCGTCAGGACCAGCCCGGTGGCGAACGGCAGCGAGCGGCCATGCGTGGTGTGGTAGGAGTCCACGTTGAGGTACCCGGGGACGCGGGAGGAGCAGCCGATGCCGGACACGGAGACGTGCCGGTCGAGCGGCACGTCCGATTCCTTCATCGCGGACGCCAGCGCGTGCATCGCCGCGCCGATACCGCAGCCCGGGCACCAAACGTGCGGGAAGCGGTCCGACCGGAACGCCTCGTCCATGCGGTGGTGTTCGACGACCGTTTCGCGGGCGGCGATCTTGGTCACGACGACAGTCCCGCGAGAATCGTCTCCGGCTCGAGGATGTGCCCGCCCGGCCGCGTCACGAGACCCACCGGCTTGCGAATAACCCGCTCCACCTCCCGCGCCATCATGCCGAGGTTCAGCTCCGCCACGACGACTTTCCGCCGACCTGCCGCGAGCCGCCTGACCGCCGCCTCGGGGAAGGGCCACAGCGTCACGAGACGCAGCAACCCCGCCTTGATGCCCTGCGCGCGCGCGAGGCGCACCGCGAGGCGCGCGGACCGCGCGACGCAGCCGTAGGCCACGACAAGCACCGTGGCGTCATCCGTCATGAACTCCTCGACGCGGCACAGCGTCTCCGCCTTGTCCTCGACCTTGCTCACCAGCCGCCGCACGAGCGCCTCGTGCACCGCCTGGTCCATGCTCGGGTACCCGCGCTCGTCGTGCGTGAGGCTCGTGAAGTGGACGCGGTAGCCTTCGCCCGCGTACGCCATCGGCGGCACCCCGGTCTTCTTGTCCGCGGCGAACGGCTTGAACGCCCCGTTGCTCCCCGGAACGGGCGGCCGCGGACGCTCACGGCGGGGAATCTTGTCCGCGGGGGGAATTTCGACGCGCTCGGTCATGTGCCCGACGACCTCGTCCGCCAGCACGAAGACCGGAACGCGCAATTCATCCGCCACGTTGAACGCCTCGATCGTGAGGTCGAAGCATTCTTGGGGGCTCGCGGGCGCGTACGCCACCACCGCGTAGTCGCCGTGCGAGCCATAGCGCGCCTGCATCACGTCGCCCTGTCCGACGAGCGTGGGGAGCCCCGTCGAGGGGCCGCCGCGCATCACGTTGATCACGACGACCGGGGCCTCCATCATCACCGCCAGCCCGATGTTCTCCATCATCAGACTGAACCCCGGGCCCGAGGGCGCGGTCATCGCGCGGGCGCCGGCCACCGACCCCCCCACGATCGCCGCCATGCTCGCCAGCTCGTCCTCCATTTGCACGAAGGTGCCGCCCGCCAAGGGGAGACGCACCGCCAGCCGCTCCATGACCTCCGTGGAAGGCGTGATCGGGTACCCGGCGAACAACTGCAGCCCCGCCGCCAGGGCCCCTTCCGCGCACGCCTCGTCGCCCGACATGAAGTGGGCGCCGGCGCGGACGCGGGGTTCGAGCGCGGGGGTACTCTGGGCGGAGGTCACGCGGTCACCTTCGCTTCTTCGGTGTAGATCGCAAAATCGGGGCAGACGAGGCTGCAGAACTCGCAGGCCACGCAAGCCTCTTCCTTCCCTTCCGCCACGACGGGGTAGTGGTATCCCTTGGCGTTCATCTCGGGGGAGGCCACCAGGACGTCCTCGGGGCACAACTCGATGCAGTAGGTGCACCCCTTGCACCGGGAAGGAATAATGAAGACGCGGCCGTGGGGTCGCCGGGCCTCGCTCAGGTTGACCGGGCTCCGCACGACGGGAGCGATCCCGTTCCCTCGGCTGCCGGCCGCGTTCGGTACCACAAGTCCTCCTTCTATTGGATTCCGCCGGGAGGTGCTCCGTTGCACCTCGCCGGCGGACCCACGCGGACCAGCATGGGGGAGGGCGCTCCCGGGGGGCAGGGAGAGCGTCATGTCGCGGCATGAGCTGGATCAGGCTCTAGAGCAGATTCCCTTGTCCTGCACCGTACATTTGGTCCGGCCCCAGCCACTCCGGGAAGCGTGCGCGCAACGCCAGCCGAGCCTCGTAGCAGGCGTGACAGGCGTCCGCGTAGCGGGGGCGCGGCGGCAGTCCGTACGCGCGGAGGAGCTCCGCGGGCCCGCCGCGCACGAGCGGGCCGACGACGGGATGGGCCACGGGGTCGTAGCCGGCGCACAGCGTCGCCAGCGGGTTCAGGCGGATGTGACCCGCCGTCAGCCCCTGGCAGAGGTGGACGTTCCAGAGCGGGTCCAGATGTACCCGAGCGGGCGCGGCCAGCGGCTCGTGGGGACACCTCGTGAACGACTCCCAAGCGGCACCTGCCACGCGCGGGGCGAGCTTCACCGCGGCGCGGCCGCGGTGCATCACGCCGGCCATCGCGGGCGCGGGGCCGGCGCCGCCCGGCGGACGGCCCGGGATGACGATCGGGGAACAGGACATACCGGCGGCCTCCGCCGCAGTGCGGGCGAGCTGCTCGCGCTTCCGCCAGGCTCCGCCCCAGTGCAGGGGATCCGCGCTCACCAGCAGCGTCGCGACCCGGCCCGCCAACGGTTGCAGGGCTTCCGTCGCCGCGCGCGCGCTGGACGCCCAAAACGCGTTGGTCACGACGCCCACGCGGAGGCCGAACGCCCCCGCGGCGTGGACGCCCGCGGCGAGCACGTCCGGGTGCAGGAAAGGCTCGCCGCCCTCGAACCACACGTTGTCGATGCCCGGCGTCTCATGGGCCTGCCGGACCGCCACCTCGATCCCTTCCTCCGAGAACGTCCCCCGGCTGCGCGGTGCGCCCCACACGAAGCAGTGCGCGCAGGCCCGGTCGCAGTCGTACGTGAGCAGGATGTGCAAGCCCGTGAGCCGCATCGTTAAGTCCCATTTCACCCCTCCGCAGCGTCGGGCTCGCTGACCGCGATCAGGGCTCCGGATGTCGTGCGCGGGGGACGATCTCGGGGTGACCTCCCGCGAGCGTCTGCTGACCGCGCTGCACGGCGGCACGCCCGACCGCGTGCCCGTCGCACCGTTCGGCCTGGGGCGGCTGGACCCGGAGGGGCCCGTCGCGGCGGAGCTGATCCGGCGCTGCGATCCCTTCATCTCGGTCGGCGTGCATCCCGACCCCTTCCTGGGCGCGAACATCCCTATCGAGTGGAAGCGGGAACCGAACGCGCTGGTGCAGATCATGCACATCCCCGGCGGTGATCTGGTCCGGCGGACCGAGTGGAACGACGCGACGAGCGCGGTCACCGGGCATCCCTTCCGGACGCGCGCCGACGCCGAGCGCTTCCTCAGGGCCCCGTACGAACCGCCCGTGCCGGATCTCGCGGCGTGGCGGCGCGCGCGCGACCGCCTCGGCGACGAGGGGCTCGTGCTCGTGGGGCTCGAGAATCCGCTGTGCCTGCCCGCGGCGTGGTTCTCTCCGGAGGAGTTCTGCCTCGCGTGGGCCGAAGCACCGGACCTCGTGGAAGCGCTCGTCCGCGCCGCCGCGGAGCGGCTCGCGCCCTACGTGGACGCGCTGTGTCGCGCGGGCGTGGAAGGCTTCCGCATCGTCGGCGGAGAGTACGCCAGCGTCCAGCTCGGGCCCGCGGCCTTCCGCCGGCTGGCAATCCCGTACGACCGCGCGCTCGTGGAGCTCATGCATCGCCATGGCGCACTCGCCTACTACCACAACCACGGCAAGGTGAAGGGCATCCTGCCCGACTTGGCCTCCATCGGGATGGACGCGCTGGACCCGCTCGAGGCCCCGCCCTGGGGCGACGTGGCGGACCTTGGCGCGGCCCGGAAAGCGGTGGACGGTCGGGTGTGCCTCGTGGGCAACCTGGACGACATGGAGGTGCTCGAGCGCGGGAACCCGGAGGAGGCGGTCCGCCTGGGCCGCGAGCGCCTGCGCGCGGCCGGCCGCACGGGGTTCATCCTGGGCGGCACGGCTTCCGGCACCTACGGCGAATCCGCCGCCCGCGCGTTCATGGCCCTCGCCCGGATGGCCGCCGAGGAAGCGAGCGGCTGATCCGTGAACCGAGGACTGATCGGGCAAACCGGTGCTAGACTGAGTTCGATTCCATCAGAGTGATCGCTACCCCAAGGAGACCACGCATGAAAGGAGGAACAAGCACAACTGCTCGTGCCCGATAGGGGACGACGCCAATGTCGGTGAAGCTGAAGAGACACGTACCCGTGGCGCAGGTCTGACCGCCTGCGACAGTGGCCGGGACAAACACACAAACCCGGTCGAGGTCCGGATTGGAGGATGTGAGACGCCTCCATGAAGCAGGAACGGGAAGTACTCGCTGACCCCAAAGGCCGGCGGGGAATGAGTCAAGACTTCAGCCCAGCCCGAAGCCGCCTCAGGCGGAAAGACCGAACGGAACCCTGCCCCTTGTTTTGGACCACATCCAACTCAAGGAGAGCAGGGCATGAGCAGATCAACCGAGAACAAGGCGTTCGTGTGCGCGCACTGCGGCGCCGCGGTCCTCCCGCTGACGAACGGGAGCTACCGCAACCACTGTCCGCTGTGCCTGCACTCGCTTCACGTTGACGAGGCGCCGGGCGACCGCGCGAGCGGCTGCGGGGGCCTGATGGTTCCGCGCGGGCTGATCCATCATGGCGGCAAGGGCTGGCAGGTCGTGCACCGCTGCGTCGCGTGCGGCGCGGAGCGCGCGAACAAGGTGGCCGAGTTCACCGTGCAGCCCGACCGGCTGGACGCCTTGCTCCGCCTGATCGCGTCCCCCGCCCGTTCGAGTAGAATGGAAATATGAAACTGGCTGTTTCATGTTTCAAGGCACCGGGATGAGGGTGGCCCGGCCGCGCCTTGTTGCCGCCATCCGGCGCAGCCTGAAGTGGAATCCGGTGACCGCGATCCTCGGCCCGCGCCAGTGTGGAAAGACGACGCTGGCGCGCGCGGTGGCCGGAACGGCGGGGACGAGCTACTTCGACCTGGAGCGCTCCGCGGACTTCGACCGCCTGGCCTCGCCCGAGCGCGCGTTGGACGGCGCGCGCGGCCTCGTCGTGCTGGACGAGATCCAGCGGCGCCCCGAGCTGTTCAACTACCTCCGGATCGCGGCGGACCGGCGGCCGCTCCGGTGCCGGTTCCTGGTGCTCGGCAGCGCCGCTCCCGGCATGGTGCGCGGGGTCTCCGAGTCCCTCGCGGGCCGGGTCGGCTTCGTCACCATGGGCGGCTTCACGGTGGACGAGGTGGGCGCCGCCAAGACGGGCCGCCTGTGGCTCCGCGGCGGGTTCCCCCGGGCCTTCCTCGCCGCGAGCGAGGCGCAAGGACTGTCCTGGCGCGAGCACCTCATCCAGACCTACCTGGAACGCGACCTGCCGCAGCTCGAAGTCCGCGCCCCAGCCGTGACCATGCGCCGCTTCTGGACGATGGTCGCGCACGCGCACGGCCAGCGCTGGAACGGAGCGGAGATCGCCGCCTCCCTCGGCTTCAGCCATCCCATGGCGCGCCGCTACCTCGACGTCCTGGCGGGAACGTACATGGTCCGGCAGCTTCAACCTTGGTTTCTCAACCTGGGCAAGCGGACCGTCAAGGCGCCGAAGGTCTACCTGCGCGACACGGGCCTGCTGCACGCGCTGCTCGGTATCGCCTCGCGCGACGATCTCGAATCGCACCCCAAGCTGGGGGCGTCGTGGGAGGGATTCGCGTTGGAGCAGATCCTGGCGCGGGCGGGGGACCGCCATGCGTACCACTGGGCGACGCACGCAGGGGCGGAGCTCGACCTGCTCATCGGCACCGAGACTCGCCGCTGGGGGTTCGAGTTCAAGTGCGCGGACGTTCCCCGCCTGACCCGCTCGCTCGCCTCCGCCATCGAGGAACTGCGACTGGAACACGCCTGGATCGTCCATCCGGGCGCGTCGAGCTGGCAGGTCCACGACCGGGCCACGGTGCTGGCGCTCTCCGACCTGGACACCGCCCTCAAGCACGTCGCGCCTCGCGCATGAGCGGACGGATCGTCTCGATCAACGTGTCGGCGGGCGGGGTGGAGCTGGAGGCGACCGATTACTGCACGCTCTGCGCATCTCGAACCGGCTGGGGCTCATCAAGACCCGGACACCCGAGGAATCCGAGAAGGCGCTGCGCGCCGTGCTGCCCCGGCGGCTGTGGACCGACTGGAACTGCTGGCTGGTGCCCTTCGGCCGCGCGGTCTGCCGCCCGGTCTCGCCATTCTGCTCCCGCTGCTCCCTGTGCCCGCTCTGTCCCCGCCGCGGCGTCCTCCGCAGCCGCTGACAGCGCCTTGCCGGCCTACAAGCGAAACCGCTTCTTGATCGCGCGGGCGGCGGAACGAGCAGACATCCTGGTGATGTCCAGCCTAAGGTGCGGGGCGGGGGCCTTCCACCCGGCGGGGGAGTTCATGACGTACCGGCGATCGAGCCGGAGCAGGTTCTTCCTCGA
>CAYHEI010000101.1:0-8540 GCA_964355385.1 uncultured bacterium
CGGCGACCACCGATATCTACACTCTTTCCATACACGACGCTCTTCCGATCTGACCCTCTCCCCCAAAGGGGGAGAGGGTGTGAGGGAAACCAGGGTGAGGGGAAGCGAAGTCCTGCCCGGCATCGACGTGCTGGAGCAGGACGGCTACGCCGCGCTCCGGGGAAGACGCATCGGGCTGGTCACCAACCTTTCCGTGCTCAACCGGCGGGGCGCGCCGACGCTCGACGTGCTCCGGCGCGCGCCGGGAGTAACGCTGGCCGCGCTCTTCACGCCCGAGCACGGTCTGGAGGCCCGGCGGGACGAATTGGTCCCTTCCGGCGGGCACGACGAGTTGCGCGTCCCGGTCTGCAGCTTGTACGGGGAATCGCGGCGTCCTTCCCCGGCGCAGCTCGCGGGGCTGGACGCCCTGGTCGTGGACCTGCCCGACATCGGCGTCCGCTTCTACACCTATCCGGCGACGCTGGGCTACTGCCTCGAGGAGGCCGCGCGCGCCGGCGTCGAGGTCGTCGTCCTGGACCGTCCGAATCCCCTGACGGGGTTGCACGTGGAAGGCCCCCGCTTGCCTCCGGAGCGGTTCGGGTTCACGGGGTACGACGCGCTGTCCGTCCGGCACGGCATGACGCTCGGCGAGCTCGGCCGGTTCTTCAACGTCCGGCGGCGGCTCGGCGCGAAGCTGACCGTGATTCCCATGCGCGGCTGGCGGCGGGCGCTCTGGTTCGACGAGACCGGCCTGCCGTGGGCGAATCCCTCGCCGAACATCCGCACGCTGACGCAGGCGATCCTGTACCCCGCGCTTGGTCTCTTGGAAGCGACGAACCTGTCGGTGGGGCGGGGGACCGACGCGCCGTTCGAGCGGTTCGGGGCGCCGTGGCTGGACGGGATCGCGGCGGCGCGCGAGCTGAACGCGCGAGGACTCGCGGGGGTGCGGTTCGTCCCCGCGGTGTTCACGCCTTCGTCGGGCCCGTATCGGGGGGAGCGCTGCGGGGGCTGCGCGGTGTCGCTGCTCGACCGCGACCGCTTCCGGCCGGTGCTGACCGGCGTCACGGTCGCCGACGTGCTCGCGCGCCTGCATCGCGACGCATTCAAGATCGAGGGGCTGGACGCGATGATCGGGGTCCCCGCCGCCCGGGAGGCGCTCGCGCGCCTCGAATCGCCCGCGTCCATCGCGACCGGATGGATGCGTGACGAGGAGCGCTTCGAAACGGACCGTCAAGCATCGCTCCTGTACTAGCAGTGGCGCGGCGGCCCATCCTCGCGTTGTTCGCGGTGTCCGGCTGCACCGGGCTGGTCTGCGAGCTCGTCTGGACCCGGTGGCTCGGTCTCGTGTGGGGGAACGCCGCGACCGCCGCCGCGCTCGTGCTCGCGGTGTTCATGGCCGGCCAGGCGCTGGGCTACTGGGTCCTGGGGCGGGTCGCGGCCGGCCGGAACGGGGCGGAATCCCTGGCGCTCTACGGGGCGCTCGAGGCCGGGTTGGCGGCGCTCACCGCGTGTTCGCCGCTCCTGCGCGACTCGCCGGCCGGGCTCCTCCTGGTCTTCGCGGCCGCGGTGCTCATGGGGGGGAGCCTGCCCGTGCTCGCGGCGGCGCTGCGGGCGGAGGCGGGCGCCGGGCTGGGCGCGCTGTACGCCGCGAACACGGTCGGCGGCGCGGCCGGACCGCTGCTCGCGGCGTTCGCGCTGATCCCGGCGGCGGGGCTGGCGGGCGCGGTGCGAACGGCCGCCGGACTCGACGCGGCGGTGGCCGTGGCGGCCTTCGTCCTGGCCCGCCGCGCCACGGTCGCGACCGAGGGCAGGGTACCCCCCGGGTCGCCCGGAGGAGTGTTCTCGCGGAGGACCGCGAGCGAAGCCGGCGGCGCGCGAATGCGCGAAGGACCTCCGCTCCTGCTCGCGGCCGCCTCGGGATTCGTCGCGCTCGGGTTCGAGGTGGCGCTCACCCGGCTGCTCATCCTCTCCGTGACCGGCAGCTCGATCTACGCCCTCGCCGCGGTGCTTTCGTCCTTCCTGGGCGGGATCGCGGTGGGTGCGGCCGTGCTGCGCCTTCGCCCGCCCCGCGACGCCCGCGCGGCGCTGGCCGGATGCGGGATCGCGCTCCTCCTGCCGTGGGCGTTCACGGTCCTGCTGCCGCTGTGGGACCGGGTGCCGCTCGTGCTGTTCGGGATCTGGCGCCGGTTCCCTCCCTTCCCGGTGCTCCAAGGCGTCAACGTCGTGGCCGCGACGCTGCTGCTCCTGCCCGTGACCGGGGCGTTCGGGTACGCCCTGCCGACGCTCGCTTCGGCGCTGGGGCCGCCCGGTGCGGCGCGCACCGGCCGCCTGTTCGCCGCGAACACGCTCGGGGCGGCGGCCGGGGCGCCCGCCGCGGCGTTCCTGCTCCTGCCCGGTCTGGGCCTGGAGGGCGCCCTCATCGCCCTGGGCGCCGCGGCGCTGCTGGCTTCCACGGCGGCGGCCGCCCTCGCGTTTCCCGGCCGCCGTCGGCTGGTGGCGCTCGTGCTCGCCCCCGCGCTGGCGCTCCCCGTGGTCCTGCCCCGCCCTGCGCCGCCGCTCCTCAACACCGCCCTGCATTTCCGTCCACGGCGTTTTCTGGAGCCGCCCCGCCGGGGGACGCTCGAGGAACGCGTTCAGGCCATGGGCCGGATCGTGTACCAGCAAGACGGACCGACGGGGCGGGTCGCGGTGCGCGACGACGGGGAATCGCTGACCCTGCTCATCAACGGCAAGCCGGACGCCTCGACCGACCTGGGCGACGCCAGCACGATGATGCTGTCCGCCCACCTGCCGTTCCTGTACCGCCCGGAGGCCCGCACGGGTCTGCTGGTCGGGCTGGGGGGCGGGCTGACCGTGGCGAGCATGCTCCATCACCCGCTGACGGAGCTTCGCGTCGCCGAGATCGAACCGGCGGTCGTGGGTGCCGCGCGGGTTTTTCACTGGCGCATCCGGGGCGCCATGGACGATCCCCGCCTGCACGTCGTCCTGGCCGACGGCCGCCGGCTGCTGCGGGCCTCCGACCGCCGGTACGACGTGATCGTCTCGGAGCCGTCGAACGTGTACGTCGCCGGCATGGTGACGCTGTTCACGGTGGACTACTACCGCCTGGCCCGGTCGCGGCTGGCCCCGGGCGGGGTGTTCTGCCAGTGGGCGCACTACTACGGCAGCACGCTGGAGGACTGCCGGATCGTCGCGCGTTCGTTCGCCGCCGCGTTCCCGCACGTCGCGATGTGGATGCACGGCTTCGGGGACTTCTTCCTGCTCGGCGCCGAGGACCCCCTCGTCATCGACCTCGACGCTTGGCGGGCGCTCCTGCGCCAGGGCGAGATCGCGCGCGACCTCAAGCGCATCCGCTACACGGACGCGCTCCAGCTCGCCGCGCACTGCCTGATGGGGGATGCGGACGTGCGCCGCTTCGCGGGCGCCGGGCCGCAGTGCACCGACGACCGGCCCGTGCTCGAGTACACGACGCCGTGGGTGCGGGACGACTCCGCGCTGGCGGACTCGAATCGCCTCGCGCTCTACGGATTCCACCCCCTCGATCCGCTTCCGCTCTCCGTGGAGCGCGTCGGGGACCGGCTCGCGCTGGGGGCCGCGGCCGTGCTTGAGGGCGGCATCTACCGCGCCCTGGCGGAGTACGAGGCGGCGGCTCGGCTGGCACCCGGCTCCGGCGAGGCGCGCCGCCGGGTGGCCAAGCTGAAGGCCCTGCTGGCTGGGCCTTCGGGGGCTACAGCACCGTCACTTTGAAACAGACGCAGCCGGTGGTGGCGACGCCCACCATGGGGATGGTCCAGCGCAGGTACTGCACGGCGGTCGTGGCCGGGCCACCGGCGGGCATGGCGGCGTAGTCCGCGGGGTTGTTCCCGGTGATCGAGTATGCCGCGGTCGCGGCACCGAACCCTTTCGCGGCACCGCAGAAGTGGTTCGAGAGGACGTCGGGGAAGTACACCGTCCCGTTCGGCACCTCGTCCGTGATCGTGAACGTGGAGGCCGACGCGGTCGAGTAGTTGCTCCAGCAGATCTTGAACTGGACGATGTCGCCCGAGGCGCTCACTTGCAGCGGCGGCTGCTTGGTCAGCTTCACGTCCGCACCGACGACGATAATCGAGGTCAGTCCGTTGACGGAACCGTCGAGCGTGTCCGTCGCCACGATGCTCTGGATGCCGAGCTGGGTGAGGGTCACCTTGACGAAGACGACCCAGCCGAGACCCGGGGACCACTGGTAGTTGTAGGTGTCCATCCCCACGTTCTCGAGCTTGGCGTTCTGGTCCGTGGACGTGAACGAGGTGATGCCGGCGTACGCGGTGTCGAGAATGTTGCCGATCTTGAGGATCTGCACGGTGATCCAGAAGGACTGGCCCACGTACACCACCGGGGGCGCGATGATGGCGTAGTGCTTGCCCTGCTGCACGAAGGGACTCGTGTAGCCCTTCTCCGAGCCCATGCACTGGTTGTAGAGGACCGACACGTCCTCCTGGCCGAGGGGGGTCGTGATCCGCCAGTTGCGCCGGGAGATCGCGGCCGTGGCCGAGGTCACCTTGGTCAGCGCCATGAACGCGATGACCTCGTCCGACGCGTTGGTGGTGTAGGACGAATCGTACCCCGGGGTGGAGGCCACGCACCGGGCGGACATGTTCTGCGCCGGGCAGAAGACGTCGAAATTGCTCAGCGCGGAAACCGGGGGGTCCGCCCCGCCGCCGCAGTCGTAGCTCTGCGTGCCCGCCTCGTGGTACCAGAATTCCGTCCCGACCTGCTGGCCGTAGAGGCTCGTGTTGCTGCTGTACCGGGCGTTCATGACCGCTCCGCCCGCGTAGACGTTGGGGATGAAGGTTCCGCCCGCGACGCAGATTGGCCCGCCCGACAGGAGCTCCACCTTGTACAGCGCCGTGGAGGACGCGACGAAGCCGTTCTTGTCGTAGGCGGCGCCGTAAATGTGGGGGTTGTTCGCCCCCGTCATCCCGGAATCGACGGTGTCCAGCGTGAGCAGCACCCACTTGCCGGAGGTACCGCCCATCATGAGCGGGGTGGGCGCGGGACCCTGCCCGTAGGGCGAGTAGAGCCAGATACGGTAGCTGGCGGTGCCGCCGACGACCGGATCCTGGTTGCCGATGACGAAGGAGGTCCACTTGGCCATGGGCGATCCCGTCCCGTCGCCCACGATGTAGATGTTCCCGCTCCCGACGTCCGTCACGACGTTGCCCGTCTCGCGGAGGGGGCCGTACGAGCCGTGGTTGTCGCAGCAGCCGCCCGCGGAGAGCGTGTCGTAGGTGTTGTAGCCGTGGTGGACGATGATCGCGGACTGCGAGGACAAGAACTTGTAGAAGCCCTGGTCGGCCGCGTTCGTGCCCAGGCAGGCCAGCCCGGCGCTCTCCTTGTCCAGGTCCATCGTCGAGACGTGCTGGTACGTCAACGACACCGTGTCCCACTTGAACATGTGGATCGTCGTCGTCAGGCCGTTCTGGTACGTGAGGGCCGGGTTCATGCTGGTGTTGATCACGAAGAGCGACGAGCCGAGTCCCGCGCCGCCGGCGGCGGCCTGGAGGCGGAAGGTGTACGCCGTGAACCCGCGGAAGGTCATCGTGGTCGTCGGGTCGAAGAAGTGGTGGTCCTGGTTGTCGTTCAGCGTCCACGTGCGCATCTGCCACAGGAAGGGGGCGTTGGACACGACCTTGTAGATCCAGTGCGAGGGGAAGGTGGGATTCACGCCGTGCCACATGGTGGGGTCGTAGAGCGCCGGGGCGCGCTCCACCTTGCAGCCGCCGAAGCCGCCGGGCTGGTAGCTGGGAAAGCCGCCGGTGCACGTCCCGATGAAGTTGCTGATCGGGGGCGAGACGCCGCCGAGCTCCGCCCAGGTGCCGCCGCCCTGGACTTGGAGGCCGTAGAGGCTGAAGTCGGCCTTCTTGTTCAGCGGGAAGAAGGGCAGGAAGATTCCCGGGAAGGCCGTGTTGCCGTGGTCCGCGCCGAGGAAGGACGAGTAACTCACGTACGTCGTGGGCAGCATGATGGGCGCGAGGTGGGTGAAGTTGGACGCCACCTGGGAGTTCCCGGTCCCGTTCAACCCGAGCATGCCGAGCTCCTGGATGCTGACGATGTTCGTGGCGGTGCTTCCGCCCGCGGCGCCGCCGCTGACTTGGCCCTTCCAGCGCAAGCTCAGCGTTTCGCCGGGGCCGAGGGTGATTCGCCACGTCATGATCGTGTTGCCCCCGTTCACGAGCCGGCCGGCCGCGGCGGGCGCGCAGCCGGTCGGCGTCATCGTCCAGCCCATGCAGGGGTCTTCCAGACCGCAGTTGATGCACCACGGGTCGAGGACGTTTTGGGGCACCGTGTCCCAGATCGAGACGTTCCACCAAGTCTTCGTCGCGGACACGTTCCGGATGAACGTGGTGTAGATGATCTCGTCGGGCGGCTGTCCGAGCGAACCCGAGAACAGGACGTCGTTGTCGGCCTCCTCCCAGTACAGGAAGCGGTGTACAACGGTGTCGGCCGAGTTGGACGCGGCCCCGGGCGAGCAGGGCGCGCTGACTCCTCCGTACGTGACCGAGGAGAAGTTCTGCAAGCGGTAGTTCTCCGGCGCGGCCACGGACCCCGAGCCGGGGTCGAACGGCTCGTTGCCGAAGTCCACCGAAAGCTGGAAGGTGACCATCCCCGTCGGGCCGCCCGCGGTCGGGAAGGGCGCCCCGGGGATCGTCCATTGCAGGTGCAACGGGGGGCCCGGGTCGGGGTCCCAGCCGGGATCGGGCGGGGGGCTCGCGGAGCCGTTCACGTAGTGCGTGTACGCGGGCTGGGTGTCGAAGACCGTGATGGACGAGAGCGAGCCGGTGCCCGGCCGGCCGTAGTAGACCGTGTAGGTGACGGTATCCCCCGGCGCGGCCGCGGTCTTGTCGGCAGTCTTCATGAGATACCGGATGACCTTGGGGGCGGGGTCGGCGGTCTCGGCCCAGGGCACGTTGCACCCCGCCGTCTCGTCCGCGAATCCTCCCGGCGCCTCGCCCGGCATGTAGAACGTCGCGGTGTCGTTGAACCCGGCGCCCAGGGCGATGATGCCCCCGTCCTTCGGGCAGGGCCCGATGTCCACGGAGATCCGCATCGTCGCGAAGCACGCGGGCACGCACCCGGTCCGGGTGTCGCACGGGTCCGCGTTGATGACCCACGGGCAGGCGCCGTTGTTCCACGTCCAGGCGGGATAACTGTTGCCGTTCGAGTTGGGCCAGATGCCGGCGTAGGTCAGCGCGACGGGCGCGGAGCACGACCCGGTGCAGTCGATGCAGAAATAGACCCCCGCGATGTCGCCGAGCGGTCCGCCGACCGCGGCGGAAGGCCCGGTGGCGTAGTTGAAGATCGTGACGCTCTGCAGATTCGCCGAACCGGCCGAGACGGTGCAGTTGCCCGTCCAGGCGCAGGTGGTGGAGGTGCAATACTCGAGGTTGAGGTCGAGGACTTCCTTGTTCTGCCAGTTCGGAAACAGCGTCATCACGCCGGGGCTGGCCGGATCGATGCCCAGGCCCTGAAAGCAGGCGGGAGAGACGGAGGGCAGGAGCATGGTCAAGGCCCACGCGAGAATCCCGGCGCTCCCGACCCGACATCTCCGACGCGTCATTCGATCCTCACGCTCCCCGCTTGACAAGCCCCCACCCGTCGTTACAATGACACCACCACCCCATGGCAATGTCAAGAAAAAGGGCAATTCTGAAGCGTGCGCTAGCGATTCCGTCGCGCACGCCGGTGCCTTCCTGGGACGGGCTGAACGAAGCCGGCCGGATCCTGGGCCGGATCCGGCGGACGCAGGGTCCCGCGATCGCCCGCGCCGCCGCCCTCATGGCGCGTTCCATCGCGGCGGAGCGGTGGGTGCACATGTTCGGCGCGGGGCACGCGCACATTCCGCTGGAGGAAGTCTACCCCCGCAGCGGCGGGTACGTGGGGTTTCATCCGATCGGGGAGCTCGCGCTCACGAACTTCCTGAACGTCGTCGGCAGCTCCGGCGTCCGGCAGTTCTGCTTTCTCGAGCGGCAAGAGGGATACGGCGACGCGATCATGGCCAACTACGACATGGACCCGCGGGACACGATGTGGATCTTCTCGCACTCCGGGATCAACGCCGTGATCATGGACGTCGCGTTCGCGGCGAAGCGGCGGGGGGTGCCCGTGGTCGCCACGACCTCCTTGGCGCACTCCCGCGCCGCGCGCGCCCGGCACTCGTCCGGGAAGAAGCTCTTCCAGGTCGCGGACGTCGTGATCGACTCCTGCGTGCCGCGCGGGGACGCGATGATCGAGGTGCCCGGGCTGCGGCACAAGGTGGGCCCGGGCTCGACGCTCGGGTTCATCGCGGTCGCGAACTCCGTGGTGGTCGAGACCGCGCGAAATCTGCTGGAACTGGGCGTCACGCCGCTGGTCAACCCGACGGCCAACCTGCCCGGCGACGACGCGGACGCCGTGATCGAGCGCAACACCGTCGAGTACCAGCGGCGCCTCCGCCGGGAATAGGCGTATCTTCGTTCCTTCCGTCTTGGAACCAGCTCATTAATCGCGCTCTTGTCGGCGGAGATCGGAAGAGCACACGTCTG
>CAYHEI010000102.1:0-8513 GCA_964355385.1 uncultured bacterium
GCTGGGCACCGTGCTGACCTTCCACTTCGTCTGCCTGGGCTGGGTGTTCTTCCGGGCGCCGGGTTTCGATGCGGCCCTGGCCGTGTTGGGCCGGATCGCGTCGGGTTTCCCCCTCGCGATGTTGGGCGCGTTCCAGCGCGGGTATCCGTTCATTCTGCCGCTGCTCGCGCTCGGCGTCGCGCTGCACGCGCTCCCGGCGGGCACCGAGGAGCGCTTCGATCGCGTCTACGCGCGGGCGCCGCTGCCGCTGCAGGCCGCCTGGCTCGCGGGCGCCATCCTGCTGGCGCTCCAGGCGCAGGGAGCCGCGATCCAGCCGTATATCTATTTCAGTTTTTGAGGAAGGGTTCAGGGTGAGATGGTGTCAATGAAGAACTCGCGTTCGCCACGATGGCGCCGGCGGGCGGCTTTGATCCTGGTCCTGGCCGTCGCCGCGGGAGTCGGGGTGCGCCACGTCTCGCGCCGCCGCGCCCCCCCTGCGCCGCCCCCCCCGCCCGTCCCCGCCGCCGCGCCCCGGGTGCACCGCGTGATGCGGGTCGCGGGGCCCGTGCTGGCGATCTGCATGGACGATTTCGGGTTCAGCCTGAAGTCCGCGCGGCGCGTGTGCGCCCTCCCGTGCCGCCTGACCTGCGCGATCATCCCGCTCACGGGTTTCGCGACGAAGACGGCGGAGATGGCGGCGGCGGTGGGGAAGGAAGTCTTCATTCACATGCCCATGCAGCCGACCTACCGGCTGCCCGACGTGCCGGAGTATTCCGTCGTCATCGGGGCGGGGCTGTCCCCGGACGAGATCGCGGATCGGATCGCGCGGGCCCGCGCGAGCGTGCCCGGGGCGGCCGGCATGAACAACCACGAGGGCTCGCTGGCCACCGAGGATCCGGAATTGATGGCGCATGTCATGGCCGTCCTCGGCCCGCTGGAGTTCTGCTTCCTGGACAGCATGACGACGGTGAATACGACGGCCTGGAAGGCCGCGCGGGACGCCGGACTGTGCTGGGGGAAGAACGGGGACTTCCTCGACGCCGACCGGTCGCCGCCCGCGATCGAGGCCGTGTTCGCCCGCGCCGTGGCGCGCGCCCGGCGTCGCGGCCGCGCCATCATCATCGGACACGCCTGGAGCGCGAACACCATCGACGCGCTGGAGCGGCTGATTCCCGCGGCGCAAGCCGAGGGGATCACGTTCGTTCCGGTGACCGAGCTGCTCACGCCCGGTCGCGCGAGCGCATCCGGCGATAGAACGCCGCGAGCGCCCGGTAAGCCGGGCGGCGGCGGCCCCTGAAGTCCGTCAGGCCGAACACCTCGAGCTGGGTGGAGCCGAGGTACCCGACCGGATAGCGGCGGTAGGAGCCGATGCGCTGGTCCGTGTAGCACCACGCGGTGCAGCCTGACAGCCAGGGCTTGGAGGCCAGCACGCGGGTCTGCGTCCGGTAGAACTCCGCCTGGAAGCGCTCCCCCCCGAAGACGTTCCCCCGGACCGGAAAGGCCGGGGTGCCGAACTCGCCGATGACGAGCGGCTTGTCCGGGAAGGCGCGATGAAGCCGGTCGAGCTCCCGGGAGAGATCCCGGGCCGCCGTCGGGAGGCCCGCGCTCGTGACGGGAGTGGTCCCGCCCCAGACCCCGTAGTACTCGTTCAGCACCAGCACGTCGTGCGCGTGCAGCGACCGGTCGCCGAGGCCGCGGTTGGAGACGCACGTCACCGGCCGGCTCGGGTCCAGCGTCTTCGCGAACCGGATCAGCCGCACGACCCCCGCGGCGGTCGCGGGCTCGTTCGTCGGGCGCTCGTTCCCCATGCTCCACATGATGACGCTGGGATGGTGGGCGTCCCGCCAGAAGAGCTCCTCGAACATCCGCCGGCCCTCCGCGGTCGTGTCCGCGCGCTCGGGCGTGTAGCACAGGGGGATCTCCGCCGGCATCAGCAACCCCAGCTCGTCGCAGAGCGCGGGCACGCGGGGATGGTGGGGATAGTGCGCCGCACGGAACCAGTTTCCGTGGAGGCCGCGCTTGAGGTCCAGCAGCCGGGCGCGCACGGCGCGCGCGGGCGGGCTGCAGGTCCACCGGTTCGACGGGCTCACGGTTCGCCCGGGGTACTCTTCGACCTGGTTCACGCCCCGCAGGCGCAGCCGCCGGCCGTCCAGGCGCAGCACGCCGCCGTCCCACTGGACCGTGCGGACGCCGAAGCGAAGGCGGGCGCGATCGAGCACCGTCCCGTCGGCGTCCCGCAGTTCGACGGCCAGCGGGACGAGCCGCGGATGGTCCGGAGACCAGCGCGGCAAGTCGCCGGCCCGGAACGGGATGGAAAAGTCGGCGGACGCAGCCATCGACGTGTCGGCCCTTCGGCGGTGCTCAGGGCCGGCGCGCACGACGAGTCGCAGGGACTCGCCGCGCATGCCCGCGACGCGGCCCCGGACGTTCGCCACGGGCGAGCCGGGCTCGCCGGAGACGGTCACGGTCAGCCGATCGATCGCCGGGCCGTCGCTCAGCAGCAGGGACACCGGTCGCGTGATGCCGCCGTACTTCCACCAGTCGGTGTTGAGCATGGGGTTCGTCGAGTCGGAAAAGAGATGCGAGATGCGCACGGCCAGGACGTTCGCGCCCGGCCGGAGCGCGGCGGCGGCGTCGAACTCGAACGGGCCGTAGGCGCCCCGGTGGCCGCCCAGCAGCCTCCCGTTCAGCCAGACCGTCGCCTCGTGTCCCGCGCCCTCGAACCGGAGTCGGGCGACGCGGGGACGCGAGCCGGTAAGCGTGAAGCGGCGACGGAACCACGCGACGCCCTCGTAGCCACGGAACTCCTCCGCGTACTCATCCCAGGCGGCCGGCACGGGTACGCTGCGCCAGTCTCCGTCCCGGAGCCGGGCGGAGGGCCATCCTTGCCGGACGCCCGCGTCGCGCAGGTCCGGCAGGAACCGCCACGTGCCGTCGAGCGGGAGGACGCGCCGCATGGGTCCCATTCTACCGGTCAGAAGCCCTTGGGCCAGGCGCCTCCGTCCGGCTGGGGCTCGACGCCGAAGATGAACTCCTGTCCCTTGGCGTAGGGAGCCTGCAGCTCGAAGTTCTCGAACGCCACGCCGCCGGGCAAGGGCGCGGTGGACTGCCAATACATCGCGCGGCCGTTGACGCGCGCGACCAGCTTCGGGACGGCCTGGGCCTGCGGGACCCGCCAGAACTGCACGGCGGACGCTCCGCGGTAACGCCACCAGGGCGCCACGTTGCGGTCGTACGCGGCGGCGGTGGGCTCCGGCTCGTCCGGCGCGGCCGCGACGATCACGTCGCCGTGCCGATCCCGCAGCAACCGGGCGAGCGGAAACTCGGCGTGCGGTGTGAAGTGCGCCTCGCGATACGCCGGCCAGAGTTGCCCCGCCGTGACGTCCGCGCCCGCCAGATGCAGGCGCCGCAAGCGCGCGTAATTCCCCATCGTGGCGGTCAGGATGCAGGCGTCGAAGGGGGAACTCCGGGGGAGCGCGTGCACGCACAGTGCGACCTCGTGCGGCCGGTCCTTGCGGAAGACCGCCTGCACGGCGATGCGCTGCCCGCCTTCGAACGGCTCCACGAAGAACCAGACGAGCAGTTCCTTCGCCCGGAGGAGCTTGTGCGCCACGCGCACCTTGGCCGTCTCCCCCTCGGCCGGCTCCCACGGTAGGCGGGGCGTGATGCCCGCCTCCAGCGTGTCCGCGCTCCAGATCCGTTTGCCCTGGGTGTCGTCCAGCCCGCTGGCCTCGAGCTCGGAAAACCCGCGCACCTTCCCGCGCACGGGTTCGATCGCGAGGTAGTTGATCACCATGCCCGGAGGATTCTCGAGGTAGGGGGTATAAACGCGGATCAGGCCGCGCGGCCCGCCGCCCGACGGCCACAGCCCGAGCTGGATTCCCTTGGCCAAGCCCCAGCGGGGCTCGGCCGGATCGTGTGACGCGGGGACGAGCCAGGGGCCCTCGGCCACGGGCGCCGCCGGGTGGGCGGGGACCGCCAGCTCGATCTCGGGCTCGTCGGACGCCGGATGCGCCGCCGGCGGGAACGCCGTCATGGCCGCGAAGAGGATCGCTCCGGACATCGCAGGGCGCATCTGGGACTATAATGCACGGACATGGCCGCCTTGCGAATGATGATCGTCGGCGCCCATCCTGACGACTGCGAGTTCGCCGCGGGCGGTCTGGCGGCGTTGGGCGCGAAGCGGGGGTGGGAGATCCGGTTCCTCACCGCCACCAGCGGCGACGCCGGGCACCACGAGATGAAACGTGCGCCCTTGAAGGCGCGCCGCCGGCTGGAGGCGCGGCGCGCGGCGGCGGTGATCGGGGCCCGCGCGGACAGCCTGGGGGAGCCGGACGGCGGGATCTACGTCACGCCCCGGACCACGGACAGGATGATCGCGGCCATCCGTCAGTTCGACCCCGACGTCCTCGTCACCCACCGGACGTGCGACTACCATCGCGACCACCGGGCGACCGCCCAGCTCGTCCTGGACGCCTCGTTCATGCTCATGGTGCCGCTGACCTGCCCCCGCGTCCGGGCCGTGCGCCGGATGCCCGTGATCCTCTACCACAGCGACCGCTTCAGCGAAGGCCCCGCGTTCCGCCCCGATCTCGTGTTCGACATCACGGCGGTCCTGCCGCTCAAGGTGCGGATGCTGCTCGAGCACGTCTCGCAGATGCGCGAGTGGCTGCCCTGGCTCGCGGGACGGCGGGAGATCGGCCGGCGCAATCCGTTGCCGGTGGATGCCGCGTTGCGCCGCGATCTCGCGGAGCGCTCCCGCGCGACGGCCCGCCGGTTCGCGGGCGCGCTCCGCCGGAAGTACCGGCGCGCGCCGGCCGCCGCCGAGGCCTACCAGATCAGCGAGTACGGCCGCCGCCCGTCCGCCGCCGAGCTCGCGCGGCTGCTTCCGTTCTGATGACTCTCTTCGCCGCGACGAACTTCTCGGCCTGGGACTGGGGCATCGTCGCGGTCTACATCGCGGGGATCATCTGGTTGGGACTGAACGCCCGCGGCTACATCGAGACCATGTCGGATTACATCGTCGCGGGACGCTTCGTCCGGACCGCGCTGGGCGTCGCCTCGATGAGCGCGACCGAGATGGCGCTCGTGACGGTCATGTACAGTTCGCAGAAGGGCTTCGTGGGCGGCTTCGCCGCCTTCCACATCGCGGTGCTCGCGCTCCTCGTGACGTTCCTGATCGGCTGGACCGGGTTCCTCGTCGTCCGGCTTCGCGCGGAGGGCGTGATGACGATCCCCGAGTACTACGGCAAGCGCTACGGGAAACCCGTCCGGGTGCTGGGCGGGCTCATGCTCGTGCTCGGCGGGGTCCTGAACATGGGCCTGTTCATCAAGATCGCGGCCATGTTCATCGTGGCGCTGACCGGCATGGAGCGGGAGTCCATGCTCGTCGCGGTGATGGTGGCGCTCGTGGCGATGGTGCTGCTCTACACGATGCTGGGGGGGATGGTGGCGGACCTCGTGACCGACTACGCGCAGTTCGTCATCATGGCGGTCGCGCTGGTGCCCGTGACGCTGCTGGCGATCCACCACGTGAGCTGGCGCGCCATGGTAGACACGGTGCTCACGGTGCGGGGAGCAGCGGGGTTCGATCCCTTCCGGGAAGGGACGTTCGGCGGGACCTACGTCGTCTGGATGGCGTTCACGGGCCTCGTGAGCTGCGCCATCTGGCCGACCGCGGTGGCGCGGGCGCTCGCGGCGGAGAGCGCCTCCGTCGTGCGCCGCATGTACATGTGGTCGTCCGTGGGCTTCCTGGTCCGGTTCATGATTCCGTACCTGTGGGGGATCGCCGCGCTCGCGTACGTGACGGCGGACCCGGCGCTCAAGGCGGCCTTCCTCCCGCCCGCCGGTTCGGGCGTGGCGGCCGTCAACAACCTGTACGCCGTGCCGGTCTTCCTCGGCCGGATTCTCCCCGTGGGGCTCCTGGGTCTGCTCCTGGCGGGGATGGTCGCGGCGGAGATGTCCACGCACGACAGCTATCTCCTGACCTGGTCGTCGGTGCTCACGCAGGATGTCGTCGCGCCGCTGATGGGCGACCGGATGAGCCCGCGCGCGCGGATCCTCCTCACCCGCGCGTTCACGTTCCTGATCGGCCTGTACCTGATCTGGTGGGGGCTCGTCTACCGGGGCCGCGAGGACATTTGGGACTACATGGCGGTGAGCGGCTCGATCTATTTCACCGGCGCGTTCGCGCTGATCGTGGGGGGGCTCTACTGGCGGGGCGCGAGCGCGGGCGGGGCGCTGCTCGCGCTCGTGTGCGGGGGATCGGCCGTGCTGGGACTGACGCCCGTGCAGGACGCGATCGGGATCCATCCCACGAGCGCGCAGGTGGGGTTGTCCACCGTGGGGCTGACGCTCGCCGCGCTGGTAGGCGGATCGTTTATCTTTCCGAATCGGCGGACTCCTCGACCGGCCCGGGGTTCACGCACGTGACCATCGGGGACTGGATCACGGTCTGGACCGCCGTCACCGTCGGCGGGCTGGCGGTCTTCACGATCATGGCGGCGTGGGTGACGGTCGCGGGCCTCCGCGACGTCCGGGCCCTCTACGCCGCCCTGGCGCGGAGCCACGCCAGGCGAGGAAGGCGCAGGACGAGGCGTGCCTGACTTCCTGAAAACCCGGCCGCGCGAGCTGTCGTCCCCGTTGCTGACCAACCCCGGCAAGGGGTGCGCGACCTTCCAGCGCTTCGACGGCGACCCGCTCAACGCGGGGGAGCGCTGGTCCGAGGAAGGGCCGCTCGCGTTCCCGGCCCGCCGCTTTCCGGGCGCGGCGCCGGGCTACCTGCCCTCGACCGTGGCGTACTGCCGGTGGTTCTGGGATGCGATCGAACGAAGCGACGGCCGCCTGAACTTCCGCATGGTGGAGGGCGCGCTGCGGACCGCGCGGGTCCGCGGCCAGACGGTGCAGGTCCGGCTCATGCCGTTCGGCGCGCACGGCCAGCCCCAGCTCCCGGGTTGGTACCGCCGCCGTTACGGGGTTCGCTCCGGCAAGGCGAAGGGTCGTCGGTATGTCTATTTGGAACCATATTATGAAAACGACGAATACCTCGAACGCTGGGGCCGCGTGATCGTGGAGTTCGGCCGCCGGTTCGACGGGCACCCGGAGCTCGAATCCGTGGATCTCGCGTACATCGGGCCGTGGGGCGAGGGCGCCGGCGACATGTCGCCGGGCACGATCGAGCGGTTTACCGCGCTCTACGCCGACGCCCATCCGCGGACGCCGCTGCTCGTCAATTCCGATGGAGAGCAGTTCGCCGCCGGAATCAGACATGGCACCGGCTGGCGGTGCGACTGCTTCGGCGACCTGCGCTCTTCCGGGGACCGCTATGAGCCGGAAGCGACCGGCTGGAACCACACCTACGAGTCCTATCCCATGGCGGTGGCGCACGCGCGCGCGGCGGAGGCGTGGCGGACGCGGCCGGTGGCGTTCGAGACCTGCTCGGTGCCGCTCACGTGGCGGCGACGCGACTACGATCTCGACCTGATCATGCGCCAGGGGTACAAGTTCCACTGCTCGGTCTTCATGCCCAAGTCGAACGAGATCCCCGCGGAGTGGCTCCGCCCGTTGGCGGAGTTCTGCGACCGGATCGGCTACCGCTTCGTCCTGCGCCACGCCCGGTGGGAGCGTTCCGCGCGGCGGGGAGGCCGCCTTGCCATCCAACTGTGGATCGAGAACACGGGCGTCGCGCCCGCGTACCGGGACTGGCGCCTCGCATTCCGGTTCCGGCAGGGAGCCCGCGCGGTGGTGGTGGAGACGGGGCACGACGCCAGGAGCTGGCTGCCGGGGGACGCCTGGCTGGAGCCGACGCTCCCGGTCCCCGCGACGTTGGGCAGGGGTGCGGCCGTGCTGGAGGCGGGGTTGGTGCGGCCGGGAACTTCTTACCCCCGCTTGCGATTCGCGACGGAAGGCGCCGATCGCGATGGGTGGCTGCCGCTCGGACCGCTGCGTCTCTCCTGAGCCGGTTCGACCGGCGAAATAAGATAATCAGAATGGTGGGGGGAGCGGGGGAACCGAAGCTGGAGAGGCGGATTCGCGTTCGGGCGGCCTACCTGGGGCTGGTCATGCTGTTTCCCGGCGTCGTTCTGGCCGACGGCGTCGTGGACATCTTCGCGAATCCCACGGCGGTCGGGACGTACCTCTTCCCCAACTGGACCCGGACGCTGGTGTCGAGCTTCAGCGTCAGCATCCAGCCGGACGCGACCGATCCATGTACCGGCCCCCTGGTCGGGCTCACGATCGTGAACATCGGCGCCGCGGGGACCGTCGCCACCAACACGGACCTGAGCGGGGTGTTCTACCGCCTGGTCTGCGGAGGGGGATTCGACACGGGCCTCGTTCCGATGACCTTCGCGGGCAACTACGCGCAATCCGGCGGGACGTTCCCGGCCTGGACCTGGAAGGGCGTCTCGGCGTGGGCCGACGCGTGCAGCAAGTGCAACTGTTTCCCGACGCTGGAGGTGTACGTCACGGTCGCGGCCTGTCCGGCCGACGGCCGGACCGTCCAGATGGGACCGGGGTTCAACGACATCCTCAAT
>CAYHEI010000103.1:0-3255 GCA_964355385.1 uncultured bacterium
GCCGGCCGCGAACCGGCGCGCCGCGGCCAACCTCGCCCGGGCCTTTCCCGGCCTCTCCGCGTCGGCGCGCCGCGCGCTGGTGCACCGGCACTTCGTCCACATGGGTCGCGCGCTGGGAGAGTACCTGAGCCTGACGCGGCGCGGTCCCGCACGGCTCGCGGCCCGCGTGCGGATCGAGGGCTATGACCACGTCGAGCGGGCGCTGGCCGCCGGCCGGGGCGCGGTGATCCTCACGGCGCACCTGGGTTCCTGGGAGGTCGCGGGGGCGGCGCTCGCGCTGCGCGTGCCCGGTTTCGCAGCCGTGGGGCGGGCGCTGTCGAATCCCGGCTTCACGCGGCTCGTCGAGGCCTGGCGCGCGGGATTCGGGATGCGGACCATCCGGACCGACGATGCGCGCGGCATGCTCCGGCACCTGCGCGGGGGCGGCGCGCTCGGCGTACTTTCCGACCAGGACAGCCTGCGCGTTGCCAACGTCCATGTGCCCTTCTTCGGGGCGCGGGTCGCGACTCCCGTCGGGCCGGTCCGCCTGGCGGAGCGGACCGGGGCGGCGCTCCTGTCGGCGTTCATCGTCCGCGAGGGGCGCCGGCACCGTTTCGTGTTCGACACGCTTGCCGCGCGGGCCGACGGGGCTCGGGCGGAGGAGCACCTTGCGGCGTTCAACCGCGGGCTCGAGGCCTTCGTGCGCGCGCATCCGGAGCAATGGGTCTGGCTCCACGACCGCTGGAGACACGCGTTACCCGCATGAAGGGGATCGGTCCGTTCCTGATCCTGATCGCGCTGGCGGCGGGGTGTCGGGGGCCGGCGCCGGCCGCGCGGGCCGCGGGGCCGCGGGGCGGGAGCGCCGAGGCGTTGATGCGGGGCGTGCGGGTCCGGCAGGTGGTGAAGGGCCGGCTCGCGCTCGAGCTCCGGGCCGAGGAGGCCTGGCATTCGCGCGGTTCCGGCTGGATCACCGCGCGGGGCGTGCGGGCCGAGTATCACCCGCTCGGGCGGAAGATCGTCCGGCTGCGGACGGGCTCCGCGCGGTACGATCTCGGCGCCCAGCGCCTCGACGCCGCCGGCGCGGTGCGGGTCGAATCGGAAGGGGGCGTGCTCGACGCGGCCGGGCTGGTGTGGGACGGGCGGAAGGGCCGGCTGACCTCGGAGGGCCGCGTGCGGATGGTGCGCGGCGCCAATGTGCTGACGGGAGAGGGTCTGGAGGCCGATCCCAGCCTGGACCAGGTGGCCATCCGGGATCACGTGCGCATTCTGGCCCGGAATCCGGAGGAACTGAAGCCCCTGGTAGACGGCGCCGAAGCGCAGTAGGATTGAAGCGTCGGGATCTCCAGCGAGGAGGAGCGGACCATGACGAGTTCGAGCGGAGGGGCGGGGGGCGACGGACGGCCCCGGGTGTTCGCCGAGGCGGAGGTGAAACTCATGCGCTTCGGCCGCGTGGCGGGGACCTTCCGGGGGGCGTTCGCGACGCTCCGGCTGGCCGAAGGGGTCGTGGAGTTCTCGCAGGGCGCGAGCGCGGAAGTGGGCGAGACGACCCTCGCCGCGGACCGGCTGGCGCTTGACCTGGCGCGCAACCGCCTGACGGCGCGCGGCCGCGTGAGCCTCAACGAATACGGGGTCGAGCTGTCCGGCGACACGCTCGCCGCGCAGCCCTCCCTGACCGGCATGACGCTCGACGGGCGGGTCCGGTTGCGCACCGACAGCGCCGAGGCCGCTCATGCGTTGTTCGATTCCGGCTTGATCTGATCACGCTGTCGCTGTTCTCGCTCCTGTCCGGCGCGGTCCTCGCGGCGAACGCGCCGGTTGGCAGCCATCCGCGTTCGGCGGTGGAGGAGATGAAGGTCCCGGTCGAGATCCGCGGCGCGGGCGTGCGCTTCCTCGACCGGGAGGGCCGCGCGGAGTTCACGGGCGGCGTGACGGTCCTGCGCGGCACGTCCACCCTGACGGCGGACTCCCTGCAGACCATCCGGGGACCCAACGAGGCCGCGGTGCGCGGCCATGTGGTGTTCGCCGACGCCGCGCGGGGCGTGCGGATGACCTGCGACGAGGCCCGGTACGCCCACGGCCTGCGGCACATCCTCGCGCGGGGGCACTGCGCGCTCACGCTCGGTTCCGGCGCGGAGTCGTCCACCGTGACGTCCGACGAGATGGAGCTCTTCGTGGACGCGCGGGAGGCGCTCGCCCACGGCGGCGTGCGGATCGTGCAGGGCGAGAACGAGGCGCGCAGCGCGGACGCGCACCTGCTGGGCGCCGAGAGCCGCGTGATCCTCACGGGCGCTCCGGTGCTCCGCCGCGCCCCGCACGAGTTCGCCTGCGTGCGGGCCGACTACGACCTGAAATCCCGGATCACCGTGCTCCAGGGACCCGTCAGCGGACGCCTCCATTCCGGCCGCCTGAACGTGCTGCGGGGGGAGCCGGGACGATGAGCGCGCAGCTTCAGACCGACCGCCTCGTGAAGCGGTACGGCGGGCGGGCGGTCGTGAACGGCGTCACGGTCGAGGTCCGGCAGGGCGAAGTGGTCGGGCTGCTCGGGCCGAACGGCGCGGGGAAGACCACGACCTTCTACATGATCGTGGGCCTCGTGCGCCCCGACGCGGGCCGGATCGTCCTGCGCGACGGCGGCCGGGTCGACCAGATCGGGAGCCTGCCGATGCACGTGCGCTCGCGGCTCGGCATCGGGTACCTCTCGCAAGAGCCGTCGGTGTTCCGGAAGATGACCGTCGAGGAGAACTTGCGGGCGCTCATCGAGATGCTGCCGCTGACCGCGGCGGAACGGGCTGCCCGGCTCAAGCAGCTCATCCGCGAATTCAGCTTGGAAAGCCTGGCGCGGCAGAAGGCGTACCGCCTCTCCGGGGGTGAGCGGCGCCGGGTCGAGATCGCACGGGCGCTCACGACGAACCCGAAGTTCCTGCTGCTGGACGAGCCGTTCGCGGGCATCGATCCGATCACGATCGAGGAGCTGCATCGGCACATCCACGGCTTGCGGAAACGGGGGTTGGGCGTGCTGATCACGGATCACAACGTCCGAGAAACGCTTTCGATTACCGACCGTTCGTACCTGATCTACGAGGGGCGGGTCCTGATGGCGGGGACCGCGCGCGAGCTCGCCCGGAACAAGCGCGCGCGGAAACTGTATCTCGGAGAGTCGTTTACGTTGTGAAGTGGGGGGCGGGGTAGCCGGGCAGGGCTGATGTAGACAACGCCCGGGGGCGCACCCCCACACAGGGTGGCGCGGGCGCGCGCACCCCCAGCGACCCGCGCACC
>CAYHEI010000103.1:3265-8497 GCA_964355385.1 uncultured bacterium
TATGCTGGGTGGGGGTTTCGGGGGTGTCTGGGGGCGGCGCCGCCCGCCCCCGCGCTTTCCCCCCCCCGCCCGGGCCCCCACGCCCCCGGGGGGGGCCCCGCGGGCCTCCCTCCCGTTCGGCCCGTTCCACGTCGCCTGCGTCGCTCTCTTCTTTCTGAGCTTGGCACCGGTGGGGAGCGCGTGGGCCGACGCATGGGATCCGCTGGACGACGATCCCCTGGGGGCGACGGCGCTGGTTCCGGGCGCGGCCCTCCAGTTCCACGGCCCGCACGATCTGGATCTCACGACCGATTCGGTGGACTGGTACCGGATCGACATGACCGCCGGGGTGACCTACCACTTCGACTCGATCGGCGGGACGGGTGACGCCGCGGCGCAACTCCTCGACGCCCGGTTCAACGCCTGGGCCGCGGACGACGACTCGGGCGGCGCCGGGCAATTCAGCTTCGAGTTCACTCCGGTCGTCTCGGAACCGTATTTCCTCCAGGTCGCGGTCGTCGCGGGGACCTGGTCGGGGTCCGTGAAGTTCTCGCGCCTCGCTCCGAAGATCTGGCTGGACGTGAACCCGGGCGCGGTGCTCGTGGGCGAGACCTTCGAGATCGTGCTCACCGTGTCGAACACCGGCGACGCGCCGGTCACGGGAGTCTCGCCGAGCCTCGCCGTCACGGCCGGCGCGGGGCTCGTCAGCGCGCCCACGGGGCCGTTGCCCGGCGGCCCGGTGAACCTGGCGTCGGGGGACTCGGCGTCCTTCACCTGGACCGCGGAGGCGGCGGCGGCGGGTGCCGTGAGCTTCGCGGGCGGCGCCGCGGGCTTCGACACGGGAAGCGGCTCGGGGACCGCGTGGGACGCGTCCGCGAGCGCGGGCGTGGGCGTCCGCGGCGCGGCGAAGGTACTCGTCTACGGGAGCACCGCTTCGACGCTGCCCGCCCGGCTCAGCACGACCTCGTTCGCGGTCTCGGTGTGGGACGACCTCACGTGGGAGCGCAAGCCCACGGGCGCGTTCGCGCGATTCGACGCGATCGCGTTCGGCGATCCGGGCGTCACCGAGTCCGCCTGGATCGTCGCCCGCGCGACGCGGACGGCCTGGAGCCCCGCGGTGACCGGCAACGTGATCGTGATGGCATCCGATCCGCAATCCCACGATAAGATCCAACTCATCCGCCAGGGCGTGAGCTTCGCGGCGGCGGAGCCCGCCCCGGGACCCGGCTTGTACGTGGAAACCGGCAAGATGGGCCCCACGCCTCGGCAGTCGGTCAACCTGCTGGACCAGTTCGGGACCTTCATGATCCGGAAGGGGAATGACTGGAACGCGGTGCACAAGGTGGCGAGTCATCCGACGCTCGCGGGGATCGACGACGCGTACCTCTCCGATTGGGGAATCTCCGTACATGGCGGGTTCGATTCCTGGCCCCCCGGCTTCATGCCGCTCGCGCTCGCCGTGGGCGATCCCACGCCGTATCCCTTCACCGCGGGGGACGGCACCAGTGGCATGGTGTACATGCTCGCGGCCGGCACGGTGCCCGCGTGGGGGGACCCCGCGGTCCACAAGCGCGCCGAGCCGCCGGGACCGCTCCTCGCGGGCAGGCCCTTGCGCTACGTCATCTCCTGGTCGAACGCGGGGGACGGCACCGTGACCGATTTCACGATCCTCGACACGGTGCCCGCCGGCGTACGCTACGTCGCGCCGAGCCTCCGGTTGTGGGCCGCGGCCGACGCGGCCGGGACGCCCGGGCTCACCTTCTTCGGGTACGCGCGCGACGCGGCCGGCCCGTGGACAAACGGCGAGCCGTGGAACGGGTTCGCCGGGCCGCTCGTGCTGCGCTGGGTCGTGGACCGGGTCGCCTACGGGCGATCCGGCTCGATCACGTTCCGGGCCACCCTGGCGCCGGATCTCGCCGCGGGCGCCGTGGTCTCGAACCGCGCCGCCGCGGAGTGGACCGCCGGCGGCGCGGCGCGGCTGACGGAGGAGGTCAGCACGACGGTCGCGGGCCGGGTGGCGGGAGGAGCGTCTCCGCGGGCCCCGGGACTCGTGGTGTACCCGAATCCCTTCGATCCCAAGCGGGCCGCGGGCGGCACGCTCAAGTTCGACGGCGTCGCGGATGGCGCGGTGGCGACGCTCTATACGCTGACGGGCGCGCTGGTCTGGCGTTCCGGGGAGGCGCGCGGCGGCCGCCTGGAATGGAACGGCGCGAACCGGGAGGGCGTGCCCGTGCGCGGCGGCATGTATTTGTATCTCGTGGTCGAGCCGGATGGCCGGGGCGAGCAGCGCTCCCGCGGGACGGTGGGTGTCAACCGATAGTCGTTGTGGCATGATGGATGTCATGAGGATGTGCCGTGCCGTCGCGGCCCGGCGGCTCGCTGTCGCCACGCTGGCCGGGTGGATCCTCGCGATCCCGGCCGGGCGCCGGGCGGAGGCGATCGCCGTGCAGGACATGAACACTCGCACGGCGGCGGACCTGGTCAACGCGCTGCTGGGGAGCGGTGTCACGGCGAGCAACATCTCGTTCACCGGCGCCGCGGTCGCCGGCGGGACCTTCACGGCGGGCGCGGGCAGCATCGGCTTTCCCGGCGGCATCGTCCTCGGCTCCGGCAACGCGAACGACGTTCCGGGCCCCAACACCTCGGACAACACGAGCACCGACAACGCCGCGCCGGGTGACCTCAATCTGGATACGATCGTGACACCTGCCTCGACCCAGGACGCCGCGGTCCTGCGGTTTGACTTCATCCCGTGCGGGACCGTGGTCACGTTCGATTATGTCTTCTCGTCGGAGGAATACAACGAGTTCGCCAATTCGGGTTTCAACGACGCGTTCGCGTTCTTCGTCAACGGCGTCAATGTCGCCCTGGTGCCCGGGACCGCCACGCCGGTGGCGATCAACACCGTGAACGGCGGGAAGCCGTATGGCGTTGGGGCGGTGAACCCGGCCTTCTACCGGAACAACGACCTCTCGGACGGGGGCGGTGCGATCGACTGCGAGATGGACGGCCTCACCGTCGTGCTGACGGCCGTGGCGCCCGTGAACAGCGGGGTGATCAACACCTTCAAACTGGCGATCGCCGACGTCGGCGACGGGAACTATGACTCGAACGTGTTTGTCAGGGCGGGCAGCTTCAACGTCGCCGGATTTGCCGTCCAGGCCATCGACACCCGCACGACGCCGAATCCCGTGGTCGGGGGTGCCGTGACGTTCCAACTCGTGGTCACGAACACGGGTCAGATCACGATCACGGACATGACCGTGTCGGACACGGTGTCGCCCCTGCTCATAGGTCAGTCGGCATCCGCGCCAGGCGTGTTCGGGACGCCGGTGATCACCGACGTCAGCCCGTCTGGGACCCACTACACGTGGAGCGGCGCCGGGCTGTCGTTCCTGCCGGGCCAATCGTACACATTCACCATCACCGGGACGCTGGGCACGCCCTGCGCGCTCGTGGCCGTGAGCAACACGGCCTACATCACCCTGGCGCAGGCAGGCGGATGCGGTTCGGCGACGCTCTTCGCGACGACGACCAGCTACCCGCTCGCGGTCCCCGAGTTCCTCTTCGGGGCGGCCGTGCTCCAATCGCCGCCGGGCGGACCGCTGGGGACCGGAGCGCCGGTCACCTACCGCATCGTGGTCGAGAACACCGGCGCGGAGACCGCGAGCGACGTGACGGTGACGGACACCGTCTCCTCGTTCCTGGAAGCGGTCGCCGTCGACCAGCCGCCGGGATTCGGAGCCCCGGTCGTGACCGGGCTCGGGGGCGGCAGCGGCACGCGGTACACCTGGTCCGGCTCCGGCCTCGCGTTCAACCCCGGGACCACGCTGACCTTCACGGTCACCGGTGTCGTCGGAGTGGTGTGTACCCTGGGTCAGGCGTCCAACACCGCCTTTGTGACGCTGGCGACCGGGTGCCGACAGACGGCCACGCTGTCCGCGCCGGCGGCGTTCCAGCTTCCGGAACTCTCGTTCACGCTGAGCCGTACGCGGACGCCGGCGGCTCCGGTCATCGGAGACGTGGTGACGTACCGCGTCGTCGTGAGCAACACGGGCGGCGCCACGATTACTGACCTCACGTTGACGGACACGGTGCCGACGCTCCTGGCCCCGAGCGTCGCGGATCAGCCCGGATCGTTCCCCGCGCCGGTCATGACCGATCTGGGGGGGGCGAGCGGCACCCGGTACGCGTGGACGGGAACCGCACTCTCATTCGCGCCGGGCACGAGCCTCACGTTCACCCTGACGGGGATTGTCGGCTTGGCGTGCGCCCCCGCCGTGGTCTCGGACACCGTGTTCCTGACCGTCGAGACGTCGTGCGGGACGACCATCGTGCAGACGCCCGCGGCGGGATTCACCGTGCCGCCGCCCGCCTTCACGGTCAGTCAGACGCAGATTCCGGCGGGCGGCGGCCTGTCGGCGGGTTCGCCGGTGACCTATCGGATCGTCGTGACGAACGCTGGGGGGGGCACGGCCACGGGAGTGATGGTGACGGACACCATCGCGGCCGAGGTGAGCGGACAGGTCGCGGACGCACCCGCCGGGTGGGCGGCCCCCGTCGCCTCGAACGCGGCGCCGTCCGGAACCCGCTGGGTGTGGAGCTCGCCCGGGGGCCTCCAATTGGGCCCCGGGCAGGCTCTGACCTTCACCATCTCGGGATTCTCCGGGTCGGTGTGCGCGCCGACGCCCGTGACCGCCGCCGCACTCGTGACCATCACCACGGGCTGCGGCGCGTCGGCGACCCTCGCCGATGCGACGGTATTCACGGCGTCTCCGCCGGCCATCGCGTTCACGGTCAGCGCCACGCGCTCGCCCGCGAGCGCAGGCATCGGCGACGCCGTCACCTACCGGATCGTCGTGAGCAACACCGGGAGCGCGACGATCCTGACGGTCGCGGTGACGGACACGGTTCCCGGGTTCGTGCTGGGCAGCCTCGCCGCGTCCGCGCCGCCCGGATTCGGCGCTCCGGCCGTGGCGGACGTGCCGCTCACCGGCACGCGGTTCGTGTGGAGCCAGACCGGGCTCGCGTTCGCTCCGGGGACGAGCCTCACCTTCACCATCACCGGTGCCGTCGGGGCGTCCTGCCAGACGGTCAGCCTGGCCGCGACGGCATACGCGGAGGTCTCGTCCGCGTGCGCGGCGGGCGGCGTGTCTGCGGCCGCGCTGCCGGGCCTCCCCGTGCCACCGGCCGCGACGAGCGTGCTGGCGGCGGCGCCACACTCGCCCCCCCCCCGGGCGAGGATAGCGCCCG
>CAYHEI010000104.1:0-8468 GCA_964355385.1 uncultured bacterium
CCCAGCCTCGCCGCCAGCCACTCCCGCCCGCTGGTGTAGCGCAGAACGGGACACGCGGTGAGCGCGTAGGCGAGCGCCCAGCTCACCGCCAGAGTACCCCCGAGCCATCCTCGACCCGCGCGCGTCGCGAGAAGCCGTTGGACGCCCGCGGCCAGCGGGAGGAGGGCGAGCGGCAGGAGCGGCAGCAGCGTGCGGCCGGGATAGGCCGAGCCGCCCCAGTTTCGGAAACCGCACGAGACGAGCAGATAGGCGCCGCCGGCGAGGCCCAGCGCCCCCCACGGCACCCGTGCTCCTCGTGCCGCGGCGGCTCCCCAGGCGGCGGCGAGCAGCCACGGCGCGTACGGCACGACGCCTAAACCCCGGCCTAAGCGCTTGCCACGCGCCCCCGCTGGGGGGTTGCCGAACGCGAAACCCGCGAGCGACGCGGCGTTCAGGTCCTCGAGGCGCGCGGGATAGCGCTCGGTCAGCACGTTGAGCACCGCGGTCAGCGCGGGGCCGTGGTACGCGCCGAGGAAGAGCGCGCCGGACAGCCCCCCCGCGACCGCCCAGCCCCCGGCTTCCGCGGCCCCGAGCCGCCCGCGCCGCCATCGGACGGCCGCGAGGCCGAGCGAGAGCAGCGCGTAGCGCGGATGCAGCCACGGCAGCAACGCGCCGGCCAGCGGCCCGGTCCAGCCCGGGCCCGCGAGCGCCCCGCGCAGGCCCACGGCCACCAATGCCGCGGCCGGAACCTCCGTGAACACGAGCGTGGAGCCGAAGAGGAGCGGGGCGGTCGTGGCGAGGGCGCCGACGCAGACCGCGGCCGCTCGCTCCGGAATCCCGGCGTCCCGACACAGCCCGAGGAGCGCCGCGAGCAGCAGCACCGCCGCGATCGCCGCCGCGGCCGCGACTCCCCAGCGGCCGCCCAGCGCGTAGGCCGGGAGCTGGAGCAGGGGCAGGCCCAATGTGTGCTGCGAGAACATCTCGCCGTCCGGAGTGATGACGACGTGCGGATCGATCGCGGCCGTCGGATAAAACTTGCGCAAGGCCCCTGATCCGTACTCGCGCGCGAGGCGCACGTCGCCGTCCGCCACGAGGCTCTCGGTGAGAGCGAGATAGTGCGGCTCGTCGGTCGTGGGCGGGTAGGCCAGCGTCAGATACGCGGCGGCGGCGGCGAAGAGCACGCCCCCCGCCGCGACCGGCGAACGCCGGCGGCGCCAGAGCCGCCAGGCGATCCACGCCGCCCCGGCCAGCCACGCGGCCCCCACCGCCATGACCAGAGCGTAGCCCGTCGCGGAGAGCCGCGCGTAGCTCCCTTCCCGGAGGTAGACGCTGCCAAGCATCGAGAACGAGGCCCGGCCCAGGATGGCGGCGAGCCGGTGCCAGAGCGTCGTCACGCGAAGGGCATCAGCCCACCCGCCGGGGCGCGCCCCGCGCGCGCAACGAAGCGTCGAGCGCGGCCAGGACGCGGACGACCTCCACGCCGTGCTCCCCGTCCGTGCGGGGCTTGGCTCCGGACCGCACGCAGGCCAGGAAGTGCTCGCACTCGGCCCGAAGGGGTTCTTCCATCCGAACCTTCGGAATAACAATGTCGCCGTCGCGCAGGACGAGCTGGAATTGCCCGAAGTCCCCGTAGCGCTTCTCGCGCGCGACGCCGCGGTCATAGTAGCGCAGCGGCTCGAGCGTGTTGACGTCGTCCAGGACGGCCATCCGCCTGGTGCCGATCAGCGTGAGGCGCCGCACCTTGTGGGGATCGAGCCAGCTCACGTGCAGGTGGCCGATCGCGCGCGTTCGATGGAAGTAGAGCGTGGCGAACGCGACATCGACGACGCCGGGCCGCAGGCAGCTCCGCCCGCTCGCCGTGACCTCGGCCACCCGGTCGCGGACCAGGTGCACCAGGAGCGACACATCGTGCGGCGCCAGGTCCCACAGCACGTTGACGTCCGGACGCACCGGACCGAAGTTCGTGCGGACCGAGTGCAGATACCGGAGCGTGCCGAGCCGTCCTCCCCGCAGATCCCGGCTCAATCGCGCGACGCCGCCGTGGTAGGCGAGGATGTGGCCTACCATGAGGACGCTGCCGTGGCGTCGCGCCAGCCCGGCGAGCCGCTCCGCCGCGCGGACCCCGTCCGCCAGCGGCTTCTCCACCAGCACGGCGAGCCCCGCCACGAGCGCCGGAGCCGCTGTGGCCGCATGGTCCGACGCGGGGGTCGCCACCACGAGCGCGTCCGGATGCGCGCGCGCGAGCATGGTTGCCGCGTCGTGGAAGAGCGCCGCGCCGGGCGCCGCCCGTCCGGCCGCGCGCAGCCGCCCCGGATCGCGGTCGCAGCACGCCACGAGCCGCGCGCCGGGAATCTGCTGGAGGACGCGCAGATAGTTCCGCCCCCAAGCGCCGCACCCCGCGACGGCGACGCGAACCGGCATCGGCGTCAGCTCCCCGCGCCCGGCCGGCTACCCGGCTTCACCGGGGGCGGGCCGCCCGCCCGGCACAGCGGGCACGCGGCGGGTTCGTAGGCCTGAAAATCGAGCGCCACGAGAGCCGCCATCGGCGCCGGCAGCGCGGCGCCGCCCCGGCTGCGGTCGGCGATGCACCCGAACCCCGCGACTTCGGCCCCCGCGGCCAGGACGAGGGCCGCGACTTCCCGGACCGACTTCCCCGTCGTGATGACATCCTCCACGATGACGACGCGCTGGCCGGGCTCGACGCGAAAGCCGCGCCGGAAGGTCATGACCCCGTCCGCTCGTTCCGCGAATATGCAGGGCACGCCCAGGCCGCGGGCCGTCTCGTGCGCGATGACGATCCCGCCCAGGGCCGGCCCCGCGACCAGGTCCACATGGCCCGTCGCGCAGCGCCGGGCGAGCGCGCCTCCCAAGAACATCGCGACGCCGGTCTGGCTCAGCGCTAGCGCGCACTGCACGTAGCGGTCGCTGTGCAGCCCCGAGGAGAGCAGGAAATGCCCCTTGAGCAGCGCGCCCGTCTGTTCCAGCACCGCGGTGACCTCTTCGGGGGTCATGGGGACTCCACCTGGGCCGCGAGCGCGGCCAATGCGGCGGCGGGATCGGACGCCCGGAGGACCGTCCGTCCGATGACCAGCAGATCCGCACCCCGCGCGGCGGCCTCTGAGGCGGTCATCGTGCGGCGCTGGTCGTCCGGCCGGTCCCCGGCGGAACGAATCCCGGGGACCACCAGCAGCGACTCGGAGCCGACGGCGGCACGGACGGATTCGATCTCGAGCGGAGAGCAGACCACCCCGGCCAGTCCGGAGTCGCGCGCCAGCTTCGCCCAGCGAACGACCCGGTCCGGGATGGGCTCGCGCAGCTCCCATTCCTGCTCGAGCTGCGCCTGGTCGAACGCGGTGAGAACGGTCACTCCGATCAGCGCGACCGGGTGCCCGGAACCGGCCGCGGCATCCGCCGCCGCCCGCATCATCCGGCTCCCGCCCGCGACGTGCACCGTGAGCAGGTCGGCGCCCTTGCGCTTCGCCTCCCGCACCGTCCGCGCCACGGTCTCGGGGATGTCGTAGAGCTTGAGATCGAAGAAGAGCCGGCGCCCGAGGCCGCGCAGCGCGATGAGCCACGCCGGCCCGCCGGCCAGCAGCAGCGCGGGCCCGATCTTGAACGTCCCCGCGTGCGGCGCGCACCGCCGGGCGAGATCGAGCGCGTCGCCGGGGTCGTCCACGTCGAGCGCCAGGGCAATTCGATCCCGGGGAGAAGCGCTCATTGATAGGCCTCGATGCGGACGCGCGCGGTGCCCTCGTCCTTAAACCCCAGGGCGCGGGCGCCGCGGAGGGTGAGGTCGATGATCCGCCCCTCGATGTACGGTCCCCGGTCGTTCACGACCACGAGGATGGTCCGGCCGTTGTCGAGGTTGGTCACCTTGACGCGCGTGCCCAGCGGCAGCGTCTTGTGCGCCGCGGTCATCGCGTTCATGTCGTACGGCACGCCGCTGGCCGTCGGACCGCCGTGCTCGAAGACCCGGCCCTTGGACGAGAGCCCGTACCAGGACGCGAGACCCTCCTCGACGTACCGCCCCTTGAGCGGAGTCCCGCCGCCGCGCCGCACGTGGTAGCCCCGCTGCACGCACCCCGCCAGGAGCACCGCCGCGAGGAGGGAGGCAGCCAACCTAGACACGCGCGGCCCCGACCAGGTCGCGGATCGAGGCGAAGCCCGTTTCGGCCATGAAGGCCGCGAGCTCCGTCTTCACCTTGAGCGCCGCCGTCGGCTCCAGGAAGTTGGCGGTTCCCACGGCGACGGCCGAGGCGCCCGCCAGCAGGAACTCCGCCGCGTCCTCGCCGGTGACGATCCCGCCGAGGCCCAGGACCGGGATCTTCACCCGCCGCGCGACCTGCCAGACGCAGCGGAGCGCGACCGGCTTGATGGCGGGGCCGGAGAGGCCGCCGAAGCCCGTGGTGAGGACGGGGCGTCGCTTCCGGGCGTCCAGCGCCATACCCAGCACGGTGTTGATCGCGGAGACCGCGTTCGCGCCGCCCCGCTCCGCCGCTTCCGCGATCGCGCCGATGTCCGTGACGTTCGGAGACAGCTTCACGATGAGCGGCTGGCGCAGCACCTTTTTCACCCGGCGGGTCACTTCTTCCGCCAGGCCGGGGTCCACGCCGAACTCCATCCCCCCCCGCTTCACGTTCGGGCAGGAGATGTTGAGCTCGACCGCGGCGACGCCTGCTGAGTCCGCGAGCCGCCGCCCGACCTCCTCGTAATCCTCCATGGTGGTCCCGGCGATGTTCGCGATGATGGGAATCCGCAGTTGCCGGAGGAAGGGCAGCTTCTCCTTGATGAAGGCGTCCACCCCGACGTTCTGCAGCCCGATCGAGTTGAGCATGCCGGAAGCCGTTTCGACGATCCGGGGCGGCGCGTTGCCCTCGCGGGGTTCGCGGGTGAGGCTCTTCACGATGATCCCCCCCAGCTCGTTGAGGTCATAGTGACGGGAGAACGCCTCGCCGTAGCCGAACGTCCCCGAGGCCACGAACACGGGGCAGGACAGCTCCAGCCCGGCGAACGTGGTCCGCAGATCGGGAGCCGCCGTCACGACGGGCATGCGGCCCAATCGATCAGCCGACCATCAAACACCGGTCCGTCGCAGCAGATCCTCACATACCGATCGTATCCCGTCGCCCCCGCGACCGGTAGCACGCACCCCACGCACACGCCCAGGCCGCATCCCATCTGGTTCTCCACGGCCGCTTGCAGGGGCAGGTCCGGCCACCCGGCCGCGAGCGCACCCAGCATCCGCATCGGCCCACAAGCGTACACGCGGATGCTCCCGGTGAGCGAGGCGCGCACCTCCTCGAACAACCCCAGCACGGTCCCCTTCCGTCCGGCGCTGCCGTCGTCGGTGGCCACGCGGGTCGCGAGCCAGGCCTCCCGCGCCAGCCGGTCGCGCCAGAGGAGCTGGTCCGCGGTGCGCGCGCCCAGGAGGAAGTGAACCCGCCCGGCCAGTCCGCGTTCCCGCAACGTCCGCGCCAGCAAAAGCAGGGGCGCGACGCCGTACCCCCCCGCGACGAGCACGGCATGGTCCGCGGGCGGCACGGTCAGGTCATAGCCCCGCCCCAGCGGCCCGAGGATGTCCAACGCGTCGCCCGGCGCGAGCCGCGCGAGCCGCCGCGTCAGCTTCCCCACCTTCTTGAACAGCAGCCTCAGCACGTCCCCTTCGCAGCCCGCGATGCTGAACGGCCGGCGCAGGAGGGCGCCGCCCGCGTCTTCGGCGATGCGGACATGGACGAACTGCCCCGGCGCGGCCGTACGCGCGACGTGCGGCGCCTCGGCCTCGAGCTCGCAGTAGTCCGGATGCGGAAGCGTCCGCACCTCGCGCACGCGCGCGACGGCCGCCCTAGGCGGCGCGGCGTCCGGCGAGCCCGGCATGGTTCATCGCCCCGTGGTAGTCCTGGAGCGGCTTCACTTCGAGAGCGCGGGCGCGGACGCTGTCCATCGCGCTCACCAGCGCCTGCGCGCCCGAGAGCGTGGTCACGCAGGGCAGGCGATGCACGACCGCGGCGCACCGGATCGCGTAGTTGTCGCTGCGCGGCCCCTTGCCCTGGGGCAGGTTCACGATGAGATGAATCTCGCCGTTCTTGATCAGGTCCAGCACGTTGGGCCGCGCCCCCTCGTGCACCTTGGGCACCGGGGTCACCGGGATGCCGCTCGCCCGCAGCGCCTTGGCCGTTCCTTCGGTCGCGAGGATCTTGAAGCCGAGCTCCGCGAGGCGGCGCGCGACGAGGACGATGCCCCGCTTGTCGCGGTTGCGCACGCTGACGAACACGCTGCCCGTGGAGGGGAGGTTGCCGCCCGCGGCGAGCTGGGATTTGGCGAACGCGGCGCCGAACGTCGTGTCGATGCCCATGACCTCGCCGGTCGACTTCATCTCCGGCCCGAGCACGATGTCCGCGCCCGCGAAGCGGTCGAACGGGAAGACCGATTCCTTGATCCCGATGTGCACGTACGGCGGCACCGCCTCGATCCCCTGCGCCGCGAGCGACTTCCCCACCATGATCCGGGTCGCCACCTTGGCCCACGGAATGCCGGTGACCTTGCTGGTGAAGGGCACGGTGCGGGACGCCCGAGGGTTCACCTCGAGGACGAACACCCGGTCGTTCTTGACGGCGTACTGGGCGTTCATGAGCCCTCGCACCTTGAGCGCCAGCGCCAGCGCCACGGTGTGCCGGGTGATCCGCTCGATCAGTTCCTTGGACAGCGTGTGCGGCGGCAGCACCATCGCGCTGTCGCCCGAGTGGATGCCCGCCTCCTCGATGTGCTCCATGATCCCCGCGATGACGACGCGCGTGCCGTCGGCGACGCAGTCCACGTCCACCTCCAGGGCGTCCTCGAGGAATTTGTCGATCAGGACCGGATGCTCCGGCGAGACCAGGACCGCCGAGGTCATGCCGGCCCGGAGCTGCTCGTCGTCGTACGCGATCTCCATCGCGCGTCCGCCCAGGACGTACGAGGGCCGCACCAGGACCGGATAGCCGATGCGCCGGGCCACGGCGAGCGCCTCGGGCAACGAGCGGGCGGTCCCCGCCTGCGGCCGGTCCAGCTTGAGCCGGTTCAAGAGCGCCTCGAACCGCCGGCGGTCCTCCGCCACGTCGATCGAGTCCGGGGAGGTACCCAGGATCGGGATGCGCGCGGCCGCGAGCGCCGCCGCGAGCTTGAGGGGCGTCTGCCCGCCGAGTTGGAGGATCACGCCTTCGGGCTTCTCCCGTTCCAGGATGTGCAGGACGTCCTCGCGGGTAAGCGGCTCGAAGTAGAGGCGGTCGGAGGTGTCGTAGTCGGTGGAGACCGTCTCGGGGTTGCAGTTGATCATGATGACCTCGATCCCTTCTTCCCGGAGCGCGTACGCCGCATGGACGCAGCAGTAGTCGAACTCCACGCCCTGGCCGATCCGGTTGGGACCGGAGCCCAGGATCGCGACCTTGCGGCGCGTGGTCGGCGGCGCCTCGTCGTGACCGCCCGGCCCTGAGCCGGCCGCAGGGTCGTAGCTGGAGTAGAGGTACGGCGTGCGGGCCTCGAACTCCGCGGCGCAGGTGTCCACCATCTTGTAGGCCGGGATCACGCCGAGCGCCTTGCGCGCCCGCGCCACGTCCTCTTCCGTGACGCGGCACCACCGGGCGATCTGACGGTCGGAGAAGCCGTGGCTCTTGGCCCGGCGGTATTGCGCCGCGGACAGCGCCTTCGCTCCGCGCCGCCCCTTCGACCGGCTCAGGGCGCGCCGCGCGGACGCGGCGAGCTCCCGCTCGACGTCCAGGATCTCCCGCATCTGGTCCAGGAACCAGGGGTCGATGCCCGTGAGCGCGCGCGCCTCCGCCACCGTCATCCCCGCCGCCAGCGCGTCCCGCAGGTGCAGGATGCGGTCCGGCGACGCCCGCGCGACCTTCTCCCGGAGCTCGGATACGGAGGGCGACCGCGCGCCGCGCCGGTCGAACGGCCCGGCCCTGAGCTTGTCGAAGGGCTCCAGCCCGGAGGTCCCGTTCTCGAGCGAGCGCAAGGCCTTCTGCAGCGATTCCTTGAACGTCCGGCCGATGGCCATGACCTCCCCCACGCTCCGCATCTGGGTGTCCAGCCACGTCGGGGTGTCGGGGAACTTCTCGAACGCGAAGCGGGGCACTTTGGTGACGACGTAGTCGATCGTGGGCTCGAAGGACGCCGGGGTGGACTTCGTGATGTCGTTCGGAAGCTCGTCCAGCGTGTAGCCGACCGCGAGGAGCGCGGCGATCTTCGCGATCGGGAAGCCCGTGGCCTTGGAGGCGAGCGCCGAGGAGCGCGACACCCGGGGGTTCATCTCGATGACCGTCATCCGGCCCGTGGCGGGGTTCACCGCGAACTGGATGTTCGATCCCCCCGTCTCGACGCCGATGGCCTTCATCACCGTCACCGCCGCGTCCCGCATCCGCTGGTACTCCCGATCCGGGAGCGTCTGCGCCGGCGCCACCGGGATCGAGTCGCCCGTGTGCACGCCCATCGGATCGAAGTTGTCGATGGAG
>CAYHEI010000105.1:0-8467 GCA_964355385.1 uncultured bacterium
AATTTATGGCGACGGGGCTGGCGCGCGTGTGGTGGTCTTCTACAAGGTTGGTGTGGGGCTGGGGGGGGGGGGCCGTGGCGCCCGCCGCGAACTGGACCAAGGGGCCGGCGAAGGCCGACCTGGGGGACAATGCCGAGATCGCGGTGCCGGAGGGCTACGTCTTCACCGACGCGAAGGGCACCCGGGCGCTGATGGAGCGGATGGGCAACCTCGTGACCGGGCAGGAAGCCGGATTCCTGGCCCCCGCTCGAATCTTCGACGAGCAGGCCGCCGGCGTCTGGTTCGTCGTGTTCGAGTTCAACCCCATCGGATACGTGAAGGACGACGAGAAGAACGCGATCGACGCGCCGGCGCTGCTCAAGCACATGCAGGAAGGGAACGTGCGGAGCAACGAGGAGCGCAAGCGCAAGGGACTGGAGGAGCTGGATCTGGTCGGCTGGGCCGTCGAGCCGCACTATGACCAGCAGACCAACAACCTGGAGTGGGGGTTGCTCCTGCGCTCCAAGGCCGGCCACGAGTCGGTCAACTACGAGGTCCGGCTGCTCGGCCGCGGCGGGGTCATGCAGAGCACGCTCGTGCTCGGCAAGGACGGGCTGGAGGGCACGCTGCCGGAGTTCCGCCGTCTGCTGAAAGACTACGCGTTCAAGCCCGGACAGAAGTACGCGGAATGGCGGCAAGGCGACCGGATCGCGAAGATCGGCCTCACGGCGCTCATCGGCGGCGGCGCGGCGGCCGTGGCGGCGAAGTCCGGTCTGCTGAAGTATGTCTGGAAATACATCGCCTTCATCTTCATCGCGTTCGCGGGCGCCCTGCGCAGTCTCTGGCAGCGGATCAAACGGCTATTCGCGAAGCGCACGGAGCTGGACTGAGCGACATCGCGATCATGTTCGTCGTCCTGCTCGGCGTGTACGGGACCGAGTGCGCCGCGATGGTGCCGCCGGGCAGCGTGGTCTTCAGCGCCCCCTGGCTCCGGCGCTGGCGGCTGGCCAGTCCCTGGAACGTGCTGGCGGGCCTCGGCAAGGCCCTGGCGTTCGGCAACCCCATCCCGCCGCTCGGGATGCTCCTGGCGTGCCGCCCAGGCTCTGCGACGCGCTCAGGATTCTCCGTCGCCCCGTCGTTCGACGCGGGCGCCGTGACGCGCCGCGTGGAGGAATACCGGGGAGCCACCCGGGGACTCCGCGTCGCGTGCAACCTCCTCTGCGTGTATCTCTTCGTGGCCGTCCCGGCGGTGGCGGTCCGGCTCGGTCTGGTGCTGACGTGGCCGTATCTGCTCGCCGGGCTGTTCGCGCTGATGGCCGTCGTTTCATATTTGATGGTTTCAACCGGATTGGGGAACACGGACAAGACAGCAAGGTGGCAGCAGGCGATGCTGGCCGCGTTGGTGCCCACGACGTCCATCCGGGCCTGCGACACCGCGGCGGCGGCTCTGCTCGACGGAATCCACCCGCTCGCGGCCGCGAAGGCGCTCTGCGCGCCGGAGGACTTCTCGGGCTACGCTCGCCTCTTCTACTACGACCTGACGCGAGCCGACGGCGAGGCCGCCGGGCGCGAGACCGCGGCGTGGTCCCGCCCCGAGTGGCGCGACGCGATCGAGCGGTTTCTCGAGGGGGCGGGCGCGACGCGGGACGTGCTGCTGCGCCCGCCCGCCCCCGTGGAGAAGTCGTCCAAGACCTACTGCCCGCGCTGCCACGCCGAGTTCACCCTCGACGCGGGAACCTGTAAGGACTGCGGCGGGATTCCGCTCACGCCCTTCTGATGCGCCGGCTCCTCGCGCTCGCCTCCGCGTGCGCGCTGACGGGGCCGGCGTGGGGGTGGAGCGACTGGCGGACGCTCAAGACAGAGTCCTTCACCGTGTTCCACCGGCCCGGGCAGGAGGAGCAGGCGCGGGCCTTGCTGCGGACGCTCGAGTTCCACCGGCCCGGGGTCGAGAGGCTCACGGGGAACCGCATGCGAAGCATTCCGTTCGTGATCCAGGACGCGGGCGCGATCAGCAACGGCGAAACGGACCCGGTGAACCGGACGATCCACGTCTATGCGTACCCGCCCTCCGCCGCGGCGGAGCCGGAGCTGGCGTACACCGAGAACTGGTGGAGCGACGTCGGGGTGCACGAATACACGCACATGCTGCACCTCTCCAAGGCGGGCGGGCTGCCCGCGGTCATCCAGGCGCTGGTCGGCAACGTCACGCCCAACGCCGCCGCCGCGCCCGCGTGGATGGCGGAAGGCATCGCGGTGTACCAGGAATCCGCGATTCGGCCGCATCAGGGACGGCTGAACGACGGATTCTACGACGCGTACCTCGGCGCGGTCGTGCGCGAGCGCGGCGCGCCGCCGGGGATCCTGACGGCGACCTACGCGCCGCTGGAGTATCCGCGCGGCGGGTGGTACCTCTACGGGGGCGAGTTCGTGGGCTGGCTCGGCCGCACGCGCGGTCCCGCGCAGCTCACGGCCTACTACGGCCGGCTGGGCTCGATGCTGGGCGGATACCTCTCGCCCCTCTTCCCCTGGATCGGCATCGACCGCGCCGCGCGCAAGGCGTTTGGGAGGAGCATGAGCGCGCTCTGGGACGAGTGGCGCGCGAGCGAGACGATCCGGTTCAAGGACTTCGCCCCGGAGGGGGAGCGCGTCACTCGCCACGGCTGGACGGTCCGGGACCTCGCGATCGCGAACGGCAAGCTCTACTACGTCCGGGCGTTCACCGAGAAGACCGGGGCCTTCAAGACGTTCGACTTCCAGTGGATCGTCGAACGGAACCTGTCGAGCGGCGCGGAGCGCCCCGTCGTGCGGTCCACGTCCCCGTTCTCCTGCCGGTACCGTCTGCACGCCGGCTCTCTCTACTACGCTGTCACGGAGGTCGCGCGCGGGTATCCCAGCACGTCCTCATTCGGCTACGTGTCCGTCGTGCGCAAGCTGGACCTGGCTTCCGGACGGGACGAGGCGGTGTTCATCGGCGAACTCCGCGCGTTCGAGGTGATGCCGGACGGAACGATCCTCTACGCGCGGGACCGCCGGTCCGAGTTCGGATCGGAGCTGCGCCGGTACGACCCGCGCTCCCGGGCGACGAGTCCGGTGTTCGGCACGGACTACCTGGTGGACGAGATCGTCGCCGCCGAGCGGCGGATTGTCGTGTCCGCCCGTCAAGACTGGACCAACTTCAACGTCCAGGAGCTCTCGCTTGAGACGCGAACGCTCACTCCGCTCGCTCCCTCCCCGGCGCTGCAGGCGCAGATCGGTCTCGTGGGCGACCTGGTCTTGTACGCGTCCAACGAGCGCGGCGTCTACTCGATCTACGGGCACGATCTGCGGACGGGCGCGACGTCGCGGCTGACGACCAAGGGATACGCATCTTGGCCCGCGATCAACCCGTCGGGCGGCGCGCTTTACTTCGCCGGCCTCACGGCCGACGGGCTGGACGTGTTTCGCCTCACGCCCGAACCAGTCGCGCGAGTCGCGCAGGAGACGGCGGCCTCGCCGCCGCCGGGCTTGGTGCCGGACTCGCCGCCGGTCGCGCGCGGCGGGTACGGCGACGTGCTGCGCACGCTGACGCCGCGGCTGCGGCTGCCGGCGTGGTATCCGGCCCAATCGCTCGCGGGTCTCTCCCTGTCGGGGATGGATGCCCTGCGCGAAACGTCGTACACGCTGTCGCCGCTCTACGACTACCGGCGGCGGCGCGCGGCGGGCGGCGGCGAGATCGACACCACCTTCTTCGCGCCGCTCGAACTGACCGCGTCGTACGAGTACGTGGATGTCGACCGCAGCAGGGTCCAGGCGCTCTTCCCGGCCTACGTGAGCCTGACGCCCGGACTCGGGGAGGTCGTCGTCGGTGCACTGGCCTACGGGGAGGACCGGCTCGCCCGACAGGGAATCGCGCCGGTCGCGTTCGTGACCGCGCAAGGGCCGGAAACGAACGCGGCGGCGATCCTGACGCTACCGCTCGAGCGGCGCTCCGGGGGGTCTTCGTTCGATCGCGCAGGCGAGTACCTGCACGCCTTCCTCGTCCGGCACCTGCCCGGAAGCCAGCTCGCGGTCGAATCGCTGGCATTGCACGATCCGGACTACACCGGCATGCCCTTCGCCCCGCTGCGGGGCTACGGGGTGCAGCTTGCGGCGAGGAGCGGCGCCGAGTTCGCCGTGGACTGGTCGTTGCCCCTCTGGCAGGTCAGGCGGGGATTATGGAACCCCGTGGGCTGCTACCTGGAGGACCTCACCCTCGATGTCTTCGGCGATTCCGCTGTAGCGGACGGGGTCCGGGCGCAGGCCTCCTTGGGGCTGGAGCTGCACGCGGAAGTGGGGCTGGCCTGGGTGATGGGTTTGGATGCGGGCGCGGGCGTCGCGCTGAACCGCGACCGGGTCGAGACGTACTACGCGGTGTTCTCGCTGGCCGGGAGATCGCATTTCGAGCCGGGCCGCGGACGCCGGCTGTCGCGCTGGACGGAGCGGAGGAGGTTGCGAACCCGGGCGGAGGAGTGACGGCCGGAAGCTGAATCCTTTCCCCCCGACCACATGACCGTCGGGTACAACGTGGACCAGGGCATCCTGCGTCTCGAAGGCCACGTGTCCGCCTACCTGCCGCAGTTCATGAAGCTGTTGATCGCGGTGGACGGCGGGAGCCCGCTGGAGACCGTGCTGGACCTCAACACCCTCACAACGTTCACCGACGGCCCGTTCGCCGACGATGCCGCGCTGGAAACCGCGCTGGCGCAGTTCGCGACCGGCCGCGAAGTGGACCGGGCGACCGGATGACATCTCTCAGGCGTATACTGGCGGCATCATGACGCGAAGCATTTTGCGGAACGCGCCATTCCTGTGGGGCAGGGCCGTGGGCGTCGCGACGTGCATGATCACAGCGTGCGGTGCGGCCCGCGCCGATCCCGCTGCGGAGGCGGCGTATCAGGCTGCCCTCGCCGCGTACAACGCCCAGAACTACGCCGAGTCGGTGCGGCAGGCCGAGGCCGCCACGGCCGCCGATCCCCGCCACTGGCAGGCCTGGCAGCTCGACGGCAATGCGCGCGTCGCGCTCGGGGACACGGCGAACGCGATCACCGTGTACCGCTACGCCCTCGGCATCAACCCGGACAACCCGCAACTCAAGGCGTACGTGGACCAGCTTGCGGGTGGCGGGACGCCGGTCACCCCGACCACGACGGGATCCGCCGCGCCTTCCGCGGAATCTTCCCGTGAGGTTGCCCGGGAGCCGGACATGTCGTCAGGACGCGATCCACGCGTCGCTCAGAAGCGCGCTGGCCTGTGTCTCCTGTATCCGGGCTTCGCGATCCGGGGCTTCGCCTTCGACAAGTGGTCGCTGGAAGGGCGTGGTGCGTACGAACCGGGAAACGTCTCGGCGTGGGCCGCGGGAGTCCGTATGTCCCGGTACTTCTGGCCGATGGGGCCCGTGTACATGTACGGAGGGGCCGAGTACGATCTGGCTGGCGTCTCCACCACCTCGGGGCTTCGCGCTTCCGCCATGCCGTTCGAACTCTACCTCGGCATGGAGTATTTCTTCCGCGAGAACCTTTCTCTTCAGAGCGACATCGGGCCGGCGTGGTTCACCTTGCGTGCGCCGGGCGACAAGACCTCATCTGGGGGGATAGAATTCGTCGTCAACGTCGGCCTGACCCTGTACGGAACGTTGCCACGCTGGCTTGCTGGAGGCAAGCGACTGTGATGAGGAGAGGCCGGGCATTCCGCGTCACCATTCTTGCCGCCCTGCTGGTCGCCGGATGGCGGGCGGGGTCGGACGCGGCGGGCATCCATCTCGGAATGCCCGGTGCCCTCAAGAACAGAGTTGGCGGACTGGAGGCCGTTTCGCCGCCGACGACTCCAACTGGGACCGCCGCGGGGGTTCTCCGGGCCACATACTTCTACTCCACCGGTTCCGCCGTGTCGAACCTGGGCCATCCGGTCGAGTACCGGTTCGACTGGGGAGGCGCTGCGACCTCGGACTGGTCGGTGGCGACGACCGCGGCATTCTCGTGGACGATCGTGGGGACCTACCAGGTGACCGCGGAAGCGCGCTGCCAGTTGCATCCGACCGTCACGTCCCGCTCGCCGGCGCTCTCCGTGGTGGTGAGAGCCGCGCCGGGGAGTCTCGCCACATGGGCGGGCGATGGAGGGAGCTCGTCGGGGTCCTCGGTCGCCGCCCCCGGCGCGCTGGCGGTCGATGCGTCCGACAACCTGTATGTCCTTGCCAGCGGGACGAACCAAATCTTCAGGGTCACCAAGTCCGACGACCTGCTCCATCTTGTCGCGGGCCGGGGACTGGGCGGCGGCTATTGGGACAACGGCCAGCCGGCGGCGTCCGCTGGACTCGGTGCCCTCTCCGGGCTGGCGGTTGACGGCTCGGGCACCGTCTATTTCTCGAACGTCGGAAACTATCTGGTGGGGAAGGTTGTATCACCGGGCGGCATTCTGACGATCGTTGCGGGGACGCGAAGCTCCGGGTACAACGGAGACGGGATTCCCGCGACCACGGCCAGAGTGGTGCCGGGAGGACTGACCCTGGCGCCCAGCGGCGATCTCGACATCGCCGACTCGTGGAACTACCGCATTCGCCGCGTGTTCCTGGGTGCAGGCATCATTGTGACGATAGCCGGGAACGGGACGGATGGTTACAACGGTGAGGGCATTGCGGCCACTTCGGCCTGGATGCTTGACCCGAAAGCCGTTGTCTATGACGCGAGTGGGAATCTTTACATCGCGGATCCGGGACTCGCCCGTGTGCGCAAAGTCGATGCCGGGACGGGAACGATCTCGACGGTTGCCGGGACGGGCGTTGGCGGATACAGCGGGGACGGCATCGCGGCGACCTCGTCGAACTTGAACTCGCCTCGCGGCTTGGCCTTTGATGGGATCGGGCGGCTTCTCGTCGCTGACAGCATGAACCACCGGATCAGAAGGGTTGACCTCAGTACGGGCGTTATCTCGACCATCGCTGGGACCGGAAGCCCTGGATACGATGGGGAGGGGCTTGCGCCCACGCTTTCGCGCCTGAACGGACCCCAGGGCGTCGCTGTGGATTCCGCGGGCGTCCTCTACATCGGCGACACGGGCAACAACCGCGTACGTTACGTGGTTCCTTAGCATGGTCATCAGGAGATCGACGGCGTTCACCATGCTGCTGTTGTTCGGCGCGGGAGTCGTCCGCGCGGACGAGGTGGACGACCTGCTGGCGCTCAGAGCGAAGCACCAGCAGCGGGTGAAGCACTTCGCGGCGGAGTTCCGGGTTGAGACCACGCAGCCTAAGACGGTGAAGAACCCCAAGACCGTGACGCTGCGGTACAAGCTCGTGCTCGACAAGCTGCCGGCCGCTGCCGTCCAGCACGCACACCAGCCCTGGCGGATGGAGGCGGAGGTGTTGGAGCCCCACGCCATGCGCTTGAAGGTCGAGGGTGAGCAGGCGTGGTTTCTGGACCAGCGCGGGCAATGGATCGAACTCAAGCTGACGCCGGAGTTGAAGAACCAGTTCTTCGGGATGAGCGAGCGGTTCATGGGGGCCAGTCCGTCGGAACAACGGAAGCACTTCAGCGTAAGAGTGCTGCGGCACAACGCGCCCCTCTTCACTCCCCGGACCACGACGGTGGAGTTCGTGCCGAACGGGGCCTCCAAGCTCATGCCACGCCGGGAGGAGGACCTGGACGGCGACGGCTTCCCGCTGGCGACGCGGCTCTTCGATGAGGCCGGGAAGGAGACGGTGGCCATCCGCGTGACGAAACACCGCAAAGTCAGCGGCGTGCCGGTCATGGAGGCGACGGAAACGGTGAGCCGCACGCCAGCCGGCAAGGTCACGAGCCGGACGACGTGCGCGAACATCCAAGTCGAATGCGAAGGAGGTGAGTGACGTGGAGATCAAGGGCCGGTGGTTCGGGTGTCTGGTCGCCGTAATGGCCGTGAACGAAGTATCGGCGATGGGAACGCAACCGAGAGCTGTCCCTGCCGCCTCCGGGACAATCTTGGAGGCTGGCATGCCCAGTCGAACTGTGACTGGGGGAACAACAGATGAGGCGGGTCATTCCGCGAGCACGACGCTGACCGTCTTCTCCATTACAGGACGGCACCTTCGGACTTCGGCTCCTCAGGGCATTCCAGGGATCTGGCAGGTCAAACTGCTTGAAATCGTTGACTCACAAGGGAAGGTCGTCAAGACCGTCTGCGAGGACACGCCGCGAGGCGTGATGCGTGTTTTTGCGGCGAAGGAGGGGCAAGCCTACGCGGTTTTCGAGTGGGACCACCGGCCCGGCCGCGGGGGGGCCGCTGCCGTGCTTCGCTACTTCGACGCGGCTGGCGACCTCAAATGGTCGGCCGATATCTGTTGCGGAAACACACTTCCTGAGTTCCTGGTCCGCATGGCGGACGACGGGTCGGTGGTGACGATCAAGGACCGGACCGAGGGAGACGCATGCGAAATCGGCGAGGACTACGAGCGGGTTGCGAAAGGGTGTGTCGGTTTGCGCGTTTTCACGTCCGAGGG
>CAYHEI010000106.1:0-8388 GCA_964355385.1 uncultured bacterium
CGTGGCTTGAGCTTCAGCATGGCTGTTCTGATTTCATCGTACCAGGGTCGCCCCGCAGTTACCGGCTCGCCCAGAGCATTCCGCGCTGCTGGATGGCGAGGTTCTCGGGGACCTCGAAGTCCTTGTTGACGTGGCCGAGGGCGTTGAAGAAGACGCGGCCCTTCCCCCACATCCGCTTCCACACCACCGGCATGACCGTGCCCTTGATCCAGGACGCGTGCGTGCCGTCGAAGGTGGTGGTGGCCAGGACCTCGTTGCCCGGATCGGTGTGCATGAAGTACTGCTCCGAATGCATCTTGAAGTCCTTGAGCCCCTGCACGATGGGGTCCCCCGGCTTCGTGATGTTCACGGTGTAGTCGATGATGTTGCCCGGATGCGCGACCCACTGACCTCCGACCATGAACTGGTACTCGGTGTTATTCCGGAAGGAATCCCCCATGCAGCCGTGCCAGCCCGCGACGCCAACGCCGCCCTTGACGGCCTCCAGGAGGCCCTTTTCCTGCTCCCCGGTGATCGTCCCCATCGTCCAGATCGGGACCACGAGGGACAACGAGGCCATGTAGTCCTTGTCGAGATAGGCGTCGAGCGTATCCGACACCTTCACCTCGTATCCTTGTGACTGGAGCCAGGGTGCGAACCGGTCCGCCCCCTGCTTCGGTTCGTGTCCGTCCCATCCGCCCCAGACCATCAACGCCCGTTTCTTTTCCATGTTCTCGCATGTTCTCCCTTCGAACGCACACGGTATGCGACCGGGTGCTCGGCGGCCATATCGCCCGCGGCTTTCTTGACCGCAAGCGTCTGTTCCAAGATGAGCAGTGCCGCCTGATCTTTGGGACGATTGGCGGCCTTCTTTGATGCAATGACATCCTCAAGCGAAGCGACCCACACACGCCGGCCTCCCTGCGGATGCCGCCAAGCTCGCGACCTGACGGACTCGAACTTAGGTTCCCCGCCTATCGCGAACAGGAAGTCGATCGGGACGTCGCCACTTCTCACTCTCACCGCATCCGTGAGGAGCCCGATCGGCTCGGGGCGGGACTCCGCCTTGAGGCGATCCGCGAACTCCCTGATCCGTTTCCGAATGAGCGGGGTATCCCGGACGAAGAAATCAAGATCTTCCGTGAACACCGGGACCTGGTTGAGAATCGACGCTGAGTTGCCTACGATGATCGCCTCGATCCCGATTTCGTCGAGCAACCGCACGACCTTGAGGAGGTAGGAGAAGTCAGCCGACACGGAGGGAGTTCCAGACGGATCGAAAGAGGAAATCTCGCGACACGGACTTCGGACGCAGCATCTCGTACAGAATCAGCTCGAGATCGTGCCGTTCAATGTCCGGGAACCGCGGCGCCAGCCGATCGGCCCAGCGGTCCAAGTCACGGACCCACTCGCGCCGGTTCCGGCTTCGACGCAGGACATCATGGGGTCCCTCCGGCTTCTTCATAGCACCATTTTACCGGTTCGATGCACCCGTTTCCATGATCGCCGCGATTGCGGCATCGGCCAGCAGATCGCCCGCCTCGGGGGCCAGCTTGCTCCACGGAGCAAACGTGGTTTCGTATCCACCACGGGCGAAGGCCTCCCAGGTCGGGACGTACCCCAGCATGCCGTTCGCGCAGCCGACGACTTGGACGGGAAGCGGATGGACGCGCTCCTTGATGCGCAATCCCAGCTCCACGAACAGCTCCGCCGGAATCCCGACGAACGCGTCGGCGCCCAGGCGGATCGCCTGCACCTCGGCGAGCGCCCCTGGGCGCCCCTTGATCTTCTCCACCAGACGCGGAATCTCGCGGTCGTAGATCGCCGAGTCGATGAACCGCTGGGCCCCCCGGGCCGTGCCGGCGATCTCCGCGGGCGTGACGCTCCGGTAGGGCGGCGTCACCGTCCGCGACGCAACGCGGATCGGCGCGTCCCCGGTCCATCCCGCGCCGGCGAGCGCCGCGAGCGCGGATTCCGCGAGCAGCTCCCCCACCTCGCCCATCGTCCGCTCCTTGCCGCCGGGCGCGTCCGCGTGGGAGACGTTACCCAGCGCGCCCTGGAGGAACACGGTCACCGGCCACCCTTCCACCCGCAGCCAACGGGCGAGGACGCCCGGCCAGTTGGCCGAGATCGCGTCGTCGTCGCCGTGGAAGGTCGGATGCAGGGCGTAGTTCACCAGGCAACCGAGCGGTTTCCCCGCGGCCGAACGCACGCCCATCACCGCGACCTCCTGGTCGATCGGCCCCTCCACGAACATCGCGTCCGGCGCATCGAGATCGCCGTGCGTCTTGACCGTGCCGTCGCGCTGGACGACCCGGCGGTTGTGGGCGATCCGGCGCTCGCTCGCGCGTCCATACCCGATTTCGACCGGTTCGAGCTTCCGGACCGCGTCGCCGACGGCCTCCACGACCCGTCGCGTCATCTCCTCGAGATACGCCTCATCCCGCCGGACGTCGCCCGAACTCGCCACGGCGGGGCCGGCGTGGCTGTGCGTCGCCGAGACCATGAGGCGGTCGGCGGGGATCCCGTGCGCCGCCTCCGTACGCCGCCGGATCTCCGCGACCTGCGTCCAGCGCACGCTCAGCGTATCCAGCACGACGAACCCGGCCCGCTCGCCGTCAGCTTCGAAGACCGCGGCCTTCGCGAACAGCGGGTCCGCCACACGCTCCGCCGTCACGACGCGCAGCCAGCCGAGCTTGTGGCACGGGAGGGACGGCGTGATGTCGGCGACCGCGAATCCGGCGCGGATCACGGAACTTCGCCCACCCGCTCCATGACCTTGCGGATGCCGGCCGCGGTCAGCTCCACCTCGCGCGGGCCGTTCGGATGGCGGAAGGCGAAGGTCATGCCCGTGTGCGTGTCGCAGTGCCGCTGGGCCACGGGGAAGTCCTCGGGCCGGTACTCCAGCGGGCGCGCGAATCCGCAGCTCCATGGGCAGCCGTGGCCGTAGGCGTTCTTGGCGCGAAACACCGTCATCGCCGGGAGGATGAAGGCCTGCCAGACGCCGGTCTGGACGCCTTCGGCGTTCAGCGCCTTGACGAGCCGGTCCCGGAAGGCCGCCGCGTCGCCCTCGTGGCCGAGCACTCGCATGTCGAACCGGATCGTGTAGTTGTACCAGTTATGGTCCGCTCCCACGATGGATTCCGGAAGGATCAACCCGGGGATGCCCTTCAACCCCGCCGCCAGCATCGCGGCCTGCTCCCGCTGGACCCGCAGGTTGCGATCCGCCAGCTCGAGCTGCGCCCGTCCGAACGCCGCCGTCAGGTCGTTGTTCCGGTACATCCACCCCAGCGCGTAGTCGTGCCGGTCCGCGTCACCCGGCGCCCCGTGCTCCCCGAAGTACCGCAACCGGTCCGCCTTGGCGGCCAGCCCCTCGCCGTCGGCGGTGAACATCCCGCCCTCGCCCGAGCAGACGACCTTGTTCTGGTTGAAGCTGAACGCCGCGCAATCGCCGAAGTTTCCGACCTTGCGCCCGCGCCACGTCGCGCCCTGGGCCTGGCAGCAGTCCTCGATCACCCGCAGCCCGCGCCGTCGGGCGATTTCCATGAGGCGATCCATGTCCAGCGGCAGCCCGTGCAGGTGGACCGCCATGATCGCCCTCGTCTTCTCCGTGATCGCGGCTTCGACCCGATCGAGGTCCATGTTCATCGTGGCGAACTCGATGTCCACGAACACCGGGATGGCGTTGTGGTGCAGCACGCAGGTGGCCGAGGAAGGCCAGGTGTAGGCGGGGACCAGCACTTCGTCGCCGGCCCCGACGCCGCAGGCGAAGAGCGCCATGTGCAGCGCCGCGGTCCCGGAATTGACCGTGAGCGCGTGGCTGCTCCCGTTCCAGGCCGCGAACTCCTTCTCCAGCGCCTTGCAGTTCGGCCCGTGCGCGTGGTTTCCCCCGGCCAACGACGCCAAGACCAGCTCCCGGTCCCGCGCCGTGATTTCAGGCCAGTTCTTGATCGCCCCCTCGGGCACCGCCCGCTCGCCGCCCCGGATCGCCAGTGATGTAGTCATTGACGTACAATACCCCACATGAGCACCCCGAAACTCTCCTTCACGACCCTCGGCTGCCCGGACTGGACGCTGGACGACATCGCCAAGCACGCCAAGGCCTATGGCTACGACGGCGTGGAGCTGCGGACCGCCCCCGACGGGAACCACATCTCGCCCGACGCCCCCCGCGCGGAAGCCGAGCGCGTCGGCAAGAAGCTCCGGGACGCCGGCGCCCCGGTGATGAGCGTCATGGGCTACTGCCGCTTCGCATTCACCGATCCCAAGGAGGTCGCGGAGAATCAGGCACTCATGCGCAAGCTGATCCCGCTCGCGCAGGCGCTGGGCGCGCCCTACATCCGGACGTTCGGCGGGCAGTTCCCCAAGGGGGCGGATCGCGCCGCGATCACCCGGACGGTCGGCGAAGCGCTGAAGCCGCTGGCGGTGGAAGCCGCCGCCGCCGGAGTGAAGATCGGGATGGAGACCCACGACGACTGGTGCTCCGGGGACCTGGTCATGCAGGTGGTCCGGATGGTGAACTCCTCCGCTTTCGGGATGGTGTACGACATCCACAACGCCTTCCACTCCGGCATCGAACCGTGGGACGTCACGTACGCGAAGGTGAAGGACCACATCCTCTACTGCCATCTCAAGGACGGATACCGCGACGCCGGCGGAGCGCTGCACTACGTCATGCTGGGAGCGGGCGAACTCCCGGTGCAGGACATCCTCGCACGCTTCAAACGGGATGGATTCTCGAGCTACTTCAGCCTCGAGTGGGAGAAGAAGTGGCACGCCGAGCTCGACGCGCCGGAGCGCGCCTTCCCGCAGTTCCCCATCAAGCTGCGCCGTCTGTGGGAGTCCGCCTGACGCCCAGCACCCCGGCCCAGTCGGTCGTCTTCGACATCGGCAACGTGCTCGTCGTGTGGGATCCCCGTCGCCTGTACGTGCCCCTCTTCGGCGGCAACGACGAGCGGGCGGCGCGGTTCCTGCGCGACGTCGTCTCGACGGACTGGATCCTGGAGAACGACGCCGGGCGCTCGGTGCGCGACGGCGTGGCCGCGCTGGTGGCGAGCCACCCCGAGCACGCCGAGGCGATCCGGGCGTTCGACGCGCGCTGGCAGGAGATGCTGGGCGACGTGCTCGCGGATAACGTGGCCGTCGCCGAGGAGCTGCTCGCCCGGGGGGTGCCCCTCTTCGTCCTGTCCAACTGGCCGCCGGACAAGTTCCATCACGCGCTGGAGCGCCTCCCGCTCCTCAAGCGCTTCCAGGACCTCGTCGTCTCCGGTCAGGTGAAGCTGCGCAAGCCGGATCCCGCGATCTTCCGGCTCCTCCTGGAGCGCAACCGCCTGGACCCGGCGCGCACGGCGTTCATCGACGACACCGCCGAGCACGTCGTGACGGCCCGGTCGCTGGGCATGCATGGCATCCATCTCGCGCCGGGCGTCTCCTTGCGGCGCGAACTGGCCTCGCTGGGCCTCTGATGCGTTCCGCCGTCCTCCCGGCTCCAAAGCGCCTGCGCCGCCTGGGCGGCGCGCTGGAACTCGGCCCGCGGGTCGTGGTCCACGCTCCGCCGGACTCCGGGGCCGTCGCCTCCCTGCTCGACCGGGAGCTCGCCGCCCGCTTCGGCACCCCCACCCGCGCGGGAGCCCTGCCCGGGATCGTCCTGCGCCTGGAGGACCCCGCCCTGCCGCCGGGCGCGCCGCCGGCCGAAGGCTATCGCCTTCGTGTCGGCGCGGAGCGCGTGGAGATCATCGCCCTCTCCCCCGCCGGATTGCGGAACGGAGTCTGGACCTTCCTCCAGCTCTGCCGGAAGTCCGGCTCGGGCCTCGCGGTCGAGCGGGTCGCGATTGAGGACTGGCCGTCGCTGCGCGTGCGCGGCGTCATGTTGGACGTTTCCCGGCTGAAGGTCCCCACCCGCCGGGAACTTCTGGCCTTCGCCTCCCGGCTGGCCTCCCAGAAGATCAACATGCTCCAGCTCTACGTCGAGAATGTCTTCCATTTCCGTCGCTATCCCGGGATCGGACGCGGCTACGGCCGCCTGAGTCGGGCCGACGTGCGGGCGTTTGACGCGCACTGCCGCGCCATCGGGATCGACCTCGTTCCGAACTTCGCGTCCTTCGGCCACATGGAGAAGGTGCTGGAGCGCCCGGAACTCCAAGAGCTGTCGGTGGGCCCCCCGCACCGAGTGATCCAGCCGCTCGCGGCGGATACGTACCGGTTCATCGGCCGTCTCTACGACGAGTTTCTGCCCAACTTCTCCTCGCGGCGGTTCAACATCAACTGCGACGAGACCTGGGACCTGGGGAAAGGGCGGTCGGCGGCGCTCGTCAAGCGGCTGGGGATCGGGGAAGTCTACGTCCGCCACATCCTGAAGCTGCACGCCATGATCACGGCCCGGCACGGCCGCCGCGTCATGATGTGGGGGGACATCATCCGGCACCATCCGAAGCTGATCCCGCGCCTGCCGAAGGATCTGATCGTCCTGCCGTGGGGGTACTTCAACCGCTGGACGGCGAAGGACCTCGCGCCGTTCCGCCGAGCGGGGCTGGACTTCATCGTCTGTCCCGGCACGTGCGCTTGGCATTCCCCGACCCCGTGGACGCACGTCTCCAATCGCAACATCCGTTCGGCCGCGGCGGCGGCGCGCGCGTCCGGGGGCCTGGGCATCATGACCACGGACTGGGGGGACGGCGGCCACCAGCAGCCCCCTGCGCTCTCGCTCTACGGGCTCGCGTTCGGCGCCGAGCAGGCCTGGAACGGCGGCGCGACCGCGATCCCGGATTTCGAACGGCGCTTCTCCAAGCTCGTCTTCGGCGACGACCGGGGGGCCGCCGCACGGCTGTGGCGGGCCTTCGGGGAGGCCAATGACGCGCTGCGCATCCGGCCGGTGTACCAGTGGTGGTGGACCACGGTGAACTTCGCCCTGCTGTTCTACGACCATCGGCACGGCGACGGGCCGGACCGGTTCAACGAGAAGCTGATCGCGCGGGTGACGCCCGCCGGAGCGCGGCGGCTCGCCCGCGTCACCGGCCGCGCGCTCGCGGCGTGGCGGGCATTGGATCGCCGGCAGGCGGGTGATCCGCTGGTCCGGCGGGAGTTGCGCTACGCCATCCGGATGCTGGAACATCTTGTGATGCGACTTGATTGGCTCCTCGCGATTCGCGCCGGAGCCCGTGGCGGGTCCGTCCGCCTCGACGGGCGACGGCTCCTCGCCGACCTGCGCTGGTTGCGCCGGGAATTCCTCTTCCTGTGGCGCGCCCGCAACCGCCCCCAAGGGCGTCGCGCCCACCTGAAGCTCCTCGCGGACTGCGAGCGCTATTATGCTTCGATGGTTTCACCGTGAAGGCGAGCGAGCACGTCACGATCTCGGTGTTCGGACGCGATCGCAAGGGGGTCGTGGCCGAGGCCACCAGCTTCGTCTTCCGCGCGGGCGGGAACATCGAGGAGCTCGTCGAGCAGGTCACCCGCCGGGAGTTCTACATGACGCTCGTGGCCTCCTGGGCGCCCGGAAAGCTCGACCGCCGGACGCTGGACACCGGATTGTCCGAACTTGGAACCCGTCTGAAGATGGAGGTCCGGGTCCGCCACCACTCCCCCTCCGCCCGGCCGCGGATGGCCCTGTTCATGACCAAGGAGACCCACTGTGCCGACGCCCTGCTCGCGGCGGCCCGGTCGGGCGCGTTGCGTGCCGAGCCCGTTCTCGTCGCCGCCAACCACCCCGAGCTGGCCGCCTACGCGCGCCGCTGGCGCGTCCCATTCGTCCACGCGCCGTTCCGGGACCACGAGCGCGGCGAGCGCGCCCTGCTGCGTGCGCTCGACCGGTCCGAGGCGGACTTCGCCGTCCTCGCGCGGTTCATGAAGATCCTGTCCCCCCGGTTCACCTGGCGCTGGCGCAACCGGATCATCAACATCCACCCGTCGCTCCTCCCGGCCTTCCCGGGCGCCGCCGCCTACCGCCAGGCCTACGACCACGGCGTCAAGGTCGTGGGCGTCACCGCGCACTTCGCGACGCCCGACCTCGACGGCGGCCCGATCATCTGCCAGGACGCCGTCCGCCTCAGGCCCAACGAGCCGCTGGCCTCGATCGTGGCCCGCGGCCGGGCGCTGGAGGCCAAGGTGCTGCTGCGCGCGGTCAAGCTCCACGTGGCGAACCGCCTGGACGTCTACTGGGGGACGGTCAAGGTCGTGTAGGGGGGAAGCCGCCGGGCCATCCACCACTCGCGAAACGCCCTGAGTCGCGGGAGGGACTCCCGGTCCTTCTGGCGGTTGGTTGCCTCCTTGCTCCGAATGATGCCACCTCCGCGATCTCCCGGGCCTGGCGATAGTCAAACGCCACGGCCGAACCCGAGCCAGGAGGGCAGGGACTCCTCGCACCACCGCCGGTACGCGGCGGTCGTGGCGAAGGCCCGGAAGCGCGCGGCGTCC
>CAYHEI010000107.1:0-8357 GCA_964355385.1 uncultured bacterium
CTCGCTACAACCCTATCACACGCAAGAACTTCGTCCAAAAGCCCTCCTTGGTGGTCGTGGAGGCTATGGCCACCGTCTTCCCCGCTGCCGCTTGCGCTGACTCGGCGTCTACTATGACCGCCACCGACTCGCCCGGCTCTACCGCCAGCTGCGCGGACAGCATCGCCCCCGCGGGGGGGCCGGCGGCCTACGGCACGGCGTCGGCGGGGCCTCGGACGCGCCCCGTCTCGGCAAACTCCCGCCAGAGCTCCCACAGATCCCACAACGCCCAGCCGCCGGGGCGCGGCCAGCGCGTGACCGCGCTGACGCGGGGCCACAGCGCCGCCGCCGCCATCGAACCGTGCCGGACGTCGCCCGCCGCGTAGCGCGCCGAAGTCATCCGGATGCCCCAGCAATGCCCCTCGTGGACCAGCTCGTTGAGGTTGCCGCCGAAGGCCGGATGCGCCAGGCCCACGTTGGACTCCGTCCCGTCGAGGCCGATGGGATTGAGCTGCGACTGGGCGAGCGCGACCTCGACGCGCTTGCGGCCCGGATTGGTGACCGTCCAGAGAAACACTGCGGCCGGCAGGCCCGAATCGAGGTCCTTCAGCGGGATAAACGGCGAGTAGGCCTCGAGGCGGACCCGGACGGGCAGGGACGCATCCTCGTACTGGACGCGGGCGAAGGGATATCCGCACGAGAACGACGCCCCGCGCAGCCGAGGCAATCCCGGCGCCGTTCCCGGCGCGAAACCGTAGGAGCCCTCGTAGGGCGGCGCGGGCTCGGCCTCCAGCACCGCGGCCACCGGGTCCCGCCCCGCGGCCTGAGCCCAGATCGCGAAGAAGGAATCCTGAAGCGTGAGCCCCTTGGACGGCCGGTTGAACAGTTCCCAGTCGAGAAGCTGGCCGCGCCCGCCCAGCGAGACCGTGCCGGTGCCGATGCCGCCCAGGGGGAAAGCGATGCGGGCGAGCTGGCGCCCGCGGAAGACGCGTGCACGCGCCCTGAGCTCGTCGAAGGGCCGGCGGGCGGGCGGGCGGGCGGGCATCAGGCGACCTTCGCGGACTTGTCCCGAGCCGCCCCGAACGGACGACCCCGCCGGAAGGCGTCCAGCGAACCCCAATAGGCGAGCCCGGTCGGCGGCAGGTCGAGCACGAACACGCGCGAGTCGAACCCGTGCGCGAGGCGATACAGGAGGAAGTACGAGCGCACGGACATGCCGTTGCCCGCCAGGTCCATGACCATGTGCGCTCCGAGTCCCAGACCGGCGGCGCGCACCCAGGGCGCCACGGGCGCGAGCGCGGTCCAGACCAGGAAGGGCAGGATCCACTCGAGCGCGTGCGCAAGGAGATAGAAACGCCGGAAGCGAAACTCGTTGCAGGCACGGACGAATCGCCGCGGCGTGAACCGACCCAGCCGATTGAGCTTGAAATCGACCAGATGATCGGCGTCGAGGCACGTGCCCGCCACGAACGCCGCGACGGCCGGCTCCCACGCCCCGTACGTGAAGCCACAGCCGGCGGCGAGCAAGCCGGACACCGCGGCGTGCCGCCCCGGGGTCATGTCGGGAACACCCGCCGCAGCGCCCACGCATTCGCGGTGCGGAGCAGATTGCGCGCGTTGGGAAACGCCAGCATCCGCCTGCCCTCCTCCGCGGTCACCCACCTCGCGCGCGTGTGCTCGCCGGAAAGCCGGACCCGGGAGCTGCGGACCCGGGCCAGCCAATATTCCGCCACCTTGCGCAGGCGGCAGCCGCGTTCGCGGAAGCCCCAGCGCAGCATCATGCGGAATCCGGGCAGCAGCACCAGATTCCGCAGTCCCGCCTCCTCGCGGGCTTCCCGCCGGATGGCGTCCTCCACCGCCTCGCCGGCCTCGATCCGCCCCTTCGGGAAATCCCAGTGTCCCTTCGCGTTGCGCAACAGCAGGAACCGGCGACCTCCCGGCGTCTCGCGGAAGACGACCGCCCCGGCGGAGCGCTGCGGCGCGGGCCGAGGGACCGTCACGTTTTGGCCGGCACCAATCCGATCTTCTCCCGCACCTTCCGGTCGATCTCGGCGGCCAGCGACGCGTTTTCCTTGAGGAACGCCTTCGCGCCCTCCTTCCCCTGTCCGAGCCGCATATTGTTGTAGGTGAACCAGGCTCCGCTCTTCTCGACCACGCCCTGATCCACGCCGACCTCCAGCAGCGTCCCGAGTTTGCTGATCCCTTCCCCGTAGATGATGTCGAACTCGGCCTCGCGGAAGGGCGGCGCCATCTTGTTCTTCACGACCTTGACCTTCACGCGACTGCCGTAGGCCGTCTTCTCGTCCTTGAGCGTCTCCACCCGGCGGATGTCCAGGCGCATGGACGCGTAGAACTTCAGGGCACGGCCTCCGGGCGTCGTTTCGGGGTTCCCGAACATCACGCCGATCTTCTCCCGCAGCTGGTTGATGAACACGCACGTCGTGTTCGACCGGCTGATCACGGACGTCAGCTTGCGCATCGCCTGCGACATGAGGCGCGCCTGCAGGCCCATGAACTGGTCACCCATCTCGCCCTCGATCTCGGCCTTCGGCACCAGCGCGGCGACCGAATCCACCACCACGATGTCCATGGAGCCGCTGCGGACGAGCTGCTCCGTGATCTCGAGCGCCTGCTCCCCGCTGTCCGGCTGCGAGATGTAGAGATCGGCGAGGTTCACGCCGAGGGATTGCATATAGGCCGGGTCCAGCGCGTGCTCGGCATCCACGTAGGCCGCGATCCCCCCGTCCTTCTGGGCCTCCGCAACGACATGGAGAGCCAGCGTCGTCTTGCCGGACGATTCCGGCCCGAAGATCTCGACGACCCGGCCGCGCGGCAGTCCGCCGATACCCGTCGCGACGTCCAGCGCGAGCGACCCCGTCGGGATCACCTTCACCGGCTCGACCTTCGAGTCTCCCATCTTCATCACCGCGCCCTTGCCGAACTGCTTCTCGATCGACGACAGCGCCAGATCGAGCGCCTTCTTGCGCTCCTTGTCGTTCCGCTCTTCCTGCTTGCCATCCATTTGTGCTTCCACCGCCATGACCGCCTCCTCTGGGGGGAAGATACCCTCCGCCCCGGCCGACCTCTCTCGAAGTGATTGAGTTATTCCGTCAGCAGCACCAGCTTCACCTGGAACAGGTCCCGAATGCCGTCGTTCCACAAGAGGCTGAGCCCCACATCGAGCCCGACCGTCAGGTCGTGCATCGCGCGCCGGGCCTGCCATCCCACCGTCGCCACGCCGAGCAGCAGGGAGCGTTCGGCCCCGGCGCTCGCCGAGACGAACCCCGGGCCGCCCGCGACGCTCAGGCGCATGGTCACGTCGCGCGCGCCCCCCGCCTCCCAGGCCACCCCCGCCTGCATCGGCACGAACAGCACGGACACCTCCGCGCGGTCCACGCTCCGAAAGCTCGCCACCTCGGCGCTGCCCGACCAGTCAAGGCCGACCCCCGCGATCGCCCGGCTGCGGGAGACCCGCGCGCCGAGAGCCGGCGCCGGCCGCAACACGGCCCCTCGCTCGTCGGGGAGCCCGCTCAGCCGGTCGGAGGGAAACGCCATCCCGAGGGACACGCCGAGGACCGGCGGCCGGGCCCCTGCGGGCGTCCCGAGCAGCGCCGCGGAGGCCGCGAGGAGCCGCACCCAACGCAATCCGGTGCTCAACCTAACAACCCCTCGCGCGGCTGTCAAGCGTTCGTTCTTCATGGCTCCACGTTGCCATGCCGCGGGCCGCATGGGAAGCGGGCAATACGGCGCTTTGCCAGCGGGTGGGCAAAGCTGGGACAATTGACCTCTCATGCTTCCTTCCAAGCGCGACCGCGAAAGCGTCTTTGGGCCGCGCAGGGCGCGCCGGCACTCCGTGCGTTCGTTCGCCGGGCTGGCCGCGCTGCTGCTCGGGCTGGCCTGCGGCGCGTGGCTGCTCAAGGACGTCGCCGCCTTCTACGCCGCCCTCTTCGACGGGCGCCGCGCGATCGAGCGGCACGAGTTCGCGAAGGCGCGCGCGGCGTTCGAGCGGGCCTGGCGCGTGCGGCCCGAGCACCCGCTCATCCTGGACGGCGCCGGCCTCCTCTTCATCCACGAACAAGCGACCGGCTGGAAGACGAAGGCCCGCGAGAGCTACCAACGGGCCGTGCAGCGCGGCCTGAAGCGGGATCCCTTCATCAACCACGTCCGGGAAGCGAGGAAGTTCCTGGACGCCGGCCGCTACGAGGAGGCGGAAGTGGAGCTCGACCGGGTCCTCCTGCTCTCCCCCCTGCATCCCCTCGCCAACCTCCAGCTCGGGCACCTCTGGTACTCCCAGGGCCGCATCGGCAAGGCGATCGAGCAGTACCAGAAGGCGCTGACCCTGGCGCCGCGCTCCACGGAGGCGCAGTCCGCCCTCACGCGCGCCCAGGAAGCCAAGGCGCGCGGCAGCATCCCCTACATTCTCGACCGCCACGGCGCGGTGCTGGCCGCCCAGGACGCCGTCTCGGGCCTTCCGATCTACCCGTGCGATTTCTGGACCGCGCACGTGATCGGCTACCGGACGACCGACCACGGGCGGGCCGGGCTGGAGGAGGCGCTCGGCGACCGGCTGCGGGGCAACACCGTGACGCTCGCGCTCGACGCGCGGCTGCAGCGCATCGCGGACACCGCGCTGGGCTGGCAGAAGGGGGCGGTCGTGATCCTCAAGCCCCAGACCGGGGAGATCCTGGCGGCCGTCTCGCATCCCACCTTCCGCCCCGGCCAGCTCGAGAAGACCTGGTTCCGGGTCCAGGAGAACCCGAACGATCCCCTCCGCAACCGGGCCCTCGAGGGGCTCTACGAGCCGGGATCGATCGCCAAGATCATCGCGGCGGCCGCCATCATCGAATCCCGCACGGACGTCTCCCGGCTCTATCCCTTCAAGTGCCGCGGCGTGCTCATGATCGGCGAGGAGCCGTTCTGGGACTGGCAATCCCACCGCAACGTGGACACGTTCGCGGACGCCTTCAACCAGTCCTGCAACGTCGCGTACGCCAAGATGGCGCCCCTGATCGGCGCCGCGACGCTCAGCCAGTTCCTGTCCGGATTCGGGTTCGGCGAGCAGGACCACATCCGGCTCGAGCTGCCGGTCGGACAGAGCCGCGCCCCGCTCGAGCCCGACACGCCCTACAAACTCGCCTCCACGTTCATCGGGCTCGGCGCCGGGTTTCGGATCACGCCGCTGCACGCCGCCATGCTCGCCGCCGCGGTCGCCAACGGCGGCGTCATGATGGCCCCCGCGCTGGTCAAGGAGATTCGGAGCGTCACCGGCGAGGTCATGGCCGCTCCCGCCCCCCGGATCTACAAGATCGCGATGAAGAAGGAGACGGCGGCGGCGCTCACCAACCACATGATGGACTTCGTACAGTCCGGCATCGGGCGCAAAGCCCGCATGCTCCGGTATCACGTCGCGGGGAAGACCGGGACCTCCGGCTCGTCGAAGAAGGGTCTGCACGGCTGGTTCATCTGCTTCGCGCCGGCGGAGAAGCCGGAGCTGGCCATGGCGATCCTGTGCGAGAATGGCGGCAGCGGCCACTCCGTCGCCGCGCCCATCGCGCAGAGAATCCTCAACGAAGCGCTGAAGTAATCTATCGGGGTGAGGGGCTATTTCTCCGTCAATTCGATTACGCCCGTCCAGTCCCGGGGCGGGCGCCGGCGGAACATCTCGGCCAGGGACTTGATGTAGCGCGCGGGGCGGTCGCCCGTGCCGAGCCGGTCGAGAATTTCGTAGGCCGACTCCCACTCCCCGCGCTCGAACGCATCCAGCCCCTGCTCGAACGTCGCGATCGGCTCCTCGCTCGTGTTCGCCGGCAGGAGCTCGAAGAGCGCGAGCGCGGTCCGCATCCCGGCGGGCTGGTACCGCCCCACGCGGCGTGTCCGAGCCACGCCGGGACCGACCCGGCTCGCCACCTCGTGCGTCACGAGGATCGGCGTCTCCACGATCTTGGTGATTCCCTCGACGCGGGAGGTCTGGTTCACCGTCGAGCCCATGACGGTGTACGAGAACATCTGCTCCGAGCCGAGCGAGCCCGCGACGACCTCGCCCGAGTGGATGCCGATGCCGCAACCCCAGCCGCCGCCGATCTCCTTCAACTTCTCCGCCATGCCCAGCGCCGCCCGGCAGGCGCGGTTCACGTGCTCGGCATCGGTGATGGGCACGTTCCAGCACGCCATGATTCCGTCGCCGAGATATTGCAGCACGACGCCGTTCTCCTTGAAGATCTCCTCCGTCATCGCGGTCATGACCCGCCGCAGCTCCCCGAGGTAGGCCAGGATCTTCTCGTTGTGCCCCTCCGTCCGCTTGGAGAACCCCCGCAAGTCGAAGAACATCGTCGTCGCCTGCGCGAGGCGGGGCTCCAACTCCTTCGGATCGTTCGATTTCAGGATCTTCGAGATCACCGGACCGGAGAAGTACTGCTGGAGCCGCCCCTGCATCCCCTCGAGCCGCTGCACCGTGAGGCTGCGGCCGACCATCCCCGCGACCAGCCCCACGAACCGGCTGTTCTCCTTGTGGTGCGCCGTCGCCTCGCCCCCCGCCTCGCCGGAGCCCGTGACGTAGAAGATGAGCGGGTCCTCGGAGGGCAGCGTGATCGCCGCGCAGATGGCCCAGTCGAGCCCCGCCTGCAGCGTGGCGTGCAGGCTCCCCGAGTCCGGCGCAGACCAGCAGTAAAACGTCGGGCGCGGCACGGACGCGAGCGCGGCCGTGATCAGCGCGCGGCTCATCGCGAACCCCTGCCCGCCGTCCTGCGCCGCGTCCTGCGCCAGGATGCGGCCGTCGGGCCGCGCCACGCAGGCCCACGCCGCCCCCGTGGCGAGCCGCAGCAGGCCCGCGAGATGGACGTACGCCTCGCCGGGCGGCTTGTCGCTGAGAATCTCGGGCAGCTCCATGAGGTCCATGAGCCGCAGCCGGTCCGTGTTGGCGGCGCCCTGGTACAGCTCGACCTCGCTCATCGTGTGCTGGAGCTGGGGCGCGGGACCGGACTGGGGCGTGTGCTTCGCCTCCTCCGCGGCCAGGAAGGAGAACCGCGTCGTGCCGATCACGAACTGTCCCCCAGGCTCCACCGAGAACGACTCGTTCTCCCGACCCTGACAGAGGATGGGATTCGCGGCCGCCGGCAGCCGCTTGACGCCGAGCCGCCCGCCCTCGATGCGCAGCGTCGCGTGCTTGCGGCTGAGGTGCTGGTCGCCCTCCACCCGGCAGTCCGCGTCCTGCCCGCGTCCGAGCACGGCTTCCCGGCCGTCCGGAATCTCCAGCCGCAGCACCGGCTTTCCTTCCTGCCGGACCTCGAGGTACGCGCTCACGGCTGCAGCGAGCTCCTGCGAGCGGTCACCATGGTTGACCATCCGCTGCCGAGATCGCGCTGCGCGCTCACCTGGCCGCTTCCGACAATCTGCTCGCCAGCGTCCGCCACTCGACCAGCGGGATCGGCTCGATGGAGCCGGTCCGGTCCACGCGGCGCTGGGTGATCGCGCCCGTGCGATCCAGGAGCGCGCGCGGAGACATCGCCGTGTACGCCCAGGAGACGTCTTCCGTCCGGATCGGCGGATCGCCCCAGCTCCGGATGCAGGCGCGCCGGCCGTCGGGCGTGAAGCCCGCCGCCACCACCCCCCCGCCGCCGGGAATTGGGCGCCCCAGCGGCTCCCCGGTCGCGGCGTCCCAGAGCCGCGCGGTCATGTCCCAGCTTCCCGTCAACACGAGCGTGCCGTCGGGGCTGAACGCCACGGCCGCGATCCACAGATCGTGCACCATCGGCTTGCTCAGCGGTTCACCGGTTTCCACGCTCCAGACGCGCGCGACGCGATCCGTGCCTCCGGTCAAGGCTCGCTTCCCGTCCGGACTGATGGCGGATTGCCACAGCCATTCCACCTGAATCGGCTTCCCGACCGATCGCCCCGTGCCCGCGTCCCAGCAGTCGAGCCGGCCGGACGTCGCCGTGAGGATGCGCCGGCCGTCTCCGCTGAACGAGGCGCCGATGACGCCGGAGGCGTGGACCAGCGGTTTCCCCACGGGGTCCCCCGTCGCGGCGTTCCAGAGCCGCGCGGTCTTGTCGCCGCTCGCGGTGAGCAACGTCCTACCGTCCGGGCTGAACGCGACCACCGTGACGGGACTCCCGTGCCGCATCGCGTTCCCGACGGGAGCGCCGGTATCGGCGTCCCACAGCCGCACGCTCAGGTCCGCGCTGCCGGTCGCGACGCGCCGCCCGTCCGGACTGAACGCAGCCTGAACGACGAGCCCCTCGTGCTGAAGCGGCTTCCCGACCGGCCCCCCGGTGCGGAGGTCCCAGACGCGCGCGACGGTTCCCCAGTCGGACGCGACCGCCCTGGTCTCGTCCCTGCTCAGGTCCACCGCTTGGATGCCCTCCGGCTGGCTGATCGCCGGG